>JACZTO010000045.1 GCA_022573655.1 Pseudomonadota bacterium | reverse complement strand
TATATGCCCTTTTTTGGGTGCAAGAGCCGCTCCTACATGGAGCCCACACCCGGATTTGAACCGGGGACCTCTTCCTTACCAAGGAAGTGCTCTGCCCCTGAGCTATGTGGGCATATCCTCCGTGGGCAATCCCAAGGTAACAACACAAGCTTCCCAATCTGGAGCGGGTGATGGGAATCGAACCCACATCATCAGCTTGGAAGGCTGAGGTTCTACCGTTGAACTACACCCGCCTTGCAATAACTAGCCCTATAGTTAAGGAGTAGCATTCAAATTTTCGCCTCGCGCCTTGAACGACCTGCATTCGGCCATAATTCCGGCCCTTTATTTGGCGTACAAAAATCCTGACAGTCTTGTTTCGTAAACCGTCCGGATATGTCATTGTTCATTTCTTTTCGTCGCGTTGCCGGTTACTGGCTGAACCCTCCCAGCCGCACCATCATCTGGTGGAGGGGGTAGGATTCGAACCTACGTAGGCGTAGCCAGCAGATTTACAGTCTGCCCTCGTTGACCGCTTGAGTACCCCTCCGGTACGCAAGCCGGGCATTGTCTAATTCCACCGCGCTACTGTCAACAGCTAAACGACTGATTTTCAGTATTTCTGCAACGTATCGCTTTTGCACTGAAACCGTTGGCAGGTGGGGCTTGCAGCCCGAATTCAGGCTTTCTGTGCCCAATGCCACGGTTCATAAATGAATCCCCCGGCATTGTCACGCGGATAGCTCATGGAAAAGCCGAATTTAGCGGCGTTTTCCTGCAGCCAGCGAAATGCCGCGGTTTCCTCAAAATCCTCGGTCAGGGG
This sequence comes from Pseudomonadota bacterium, assembly GCA_022573655.1. Lineage (GTDB taxonomy): Bacteria > Pseudomonadota > Gammaproteobacteria > Steroidobacterales > Woeseiaceae > UBA1847. The sequence goes on along the minus strand of JACZTO010000045.1, from coordinate 13,739 downwards.
CCGTGATCCCGGCGTGGCAATATCGATCGCCCTGCCCGAATGGTGCTCGCTGAATCCGGGCGCCGCGTTGACCTGCAGTATTTGGCTAATGACCTGACCGGCATTGATTTTCGTGCGTATCAGCCGCGCCTGATATTCGATGCTGCGATAGCCGGAGACTATCATTAGCGAGACTGTGTCTTGCCCGGCGGCTGCGACCATGTCCTGCCATTGCTCGGCTGTCTCGGGCGTCAGTCGCTGCATACGGCCCACGAGATTGGGGCCCACCTTAACGAGCGCTTCGGCTTCCTCGAACTCGGGCCGGGTGTCGCCGCAGCCATAGTCGTCCGGAATGCCAAGTTCTTGGTGAAGTTCGCGTAGCATAGGCGCGCAATTGTCCCACAAGATGAATTGACGAACTAATGTCTGAAGATAATATTTACGCCACGGGCAGCCCGGACGAACCGTTTTGCTTCAACGCAGGCGTGGCGCGGGTATTCCCGGACATGCTGCAGCGTTCGATTCCCGGTTATGCAGCGTCGATTGAGGCTATCGGATCGCTGGCGGCTCGCTATGTAACAGCGGGCAGCAACTGCTACGACCTTGGCTGCTCTCTTGGCGCGGCAACATTAGCGATGCGTCAGGGCATTCGCGAGTCAGGCTGCAAAATCGTCGCCATCGACATGGCACCGGCCATGATCGAGCGTTGCAAGGAAATCGTCGCCGAGAACAACCGGCAATCCGCCGCACCCACCACTGTCGAGGTCGTCGAAGGCGACATTCGCACAGCTGACATCACTAACGCGTCAATGGTCGTCTTGAACTACACCTTGCAGTTCCTGGGTCTGGACGAGAGGGACGCAGTCATTCAGCGTATCTACGATGGCATGAACGCGGGCGGCCTGTTGGTCCTTTCCGAAAAAGTGGTGGACGAGGACCCGAAAATGGAGCGCCTGCTCTTCGCTTTGCATCACGAACACAAGCGGCGCAACGATTACAGCGCTCTGGAAATCAGCCGCAAACGGGCCGCGCTGGAGAACGTCCTGATCCCGGAGACCGTGGCAGCCCACCGACAGAGGCTGAACGGCGCCGGCTTCTCACATAGCGCTGTATGGCTGCGCTATTTCAATTTCGTCTCGATAATCGCAATCCGGTAGCCATGTTGGATAACGCCGCACTTTCAGACTGCCTGGAGTCTATCGGCCTCAGCGACTGGGCAACGGCGTTGCGGCCGGTGTTGCATGAGCGCATGTCGGCAACAGCGCATGGCGATTTCCCGCGGTGGCAGGCAATCGTGAACTCGCTGGCAGATGCAGGCGGCGACCAGGACAGGCTGAAGCAACTGCTCCTGGAGTTGTCGCCCTGGCGCAAGGGTCCGTGGCAGGTTGCTGGCGTGAATATCGACGCCGAATGGCGCAGCGATCTCAAATGGGCAAGGCTGCAAGACGCCATTGCCCCCCTCGCTGATCGCTGTGTGCTCGACGTCGGCTGTGGCAATGGCTACTACGCGTTTCAAATGCGCAATGCCGGCGCCCGAGCGGTGATTGGCGTGGATCCCACACTGCTTTTTGTCATGCAGTTTCTTGCAGTCAACACCTTCATTTGTGATGCGGCGATATTCGTGTTGCCTGTCCGATTACAGGAATTACCGCTGCCGGCGGCCAGGTTCGACACGGTATTCTCGATGGGCGTGTTGTACCACCAGCGCTCACCGATTGATCATCTGCAGCAACTTCGCGCGATGCTGCGCCCGGGCGGGCAACTGGTGCTCGAGACGATTCACCTGCCTGGCGACGAGCCACTCGCTCGAACGCCGAAGGACCGCTACGCACGCATGCGCAATGTCTGGGCGTTACCCACCATTGCGGAACTCACCGCCTGGATGACACGCTCGGGCTACCGCGATATTTGCGTTGTCGACCAGTCGATAACGACAACTGACGAACAACGCTCGACCGAGTGGATGACATTCGAGTCGCTGCGCGATGCGCTCGATCCCGATGATGCGTCCCGTACGGTCGAGGGATGGCCGGCGCCACACCGCGTGGTGGTGACCGCAACATCGCCGTAGGAGATAGGGGGACAGTGACCCTAACTGAGAGATCAGTAATTTCTGTACAGACAGTTAGGGTCACTGTCCCCCTATCTCTCTTGCGAAGTTAGCTTGTGAAGCGTAATTTCGGTCTTGACAGAAGTAAGAGAAAAGACTGATGCAAATGACACCCGCTGTTGAGAAGTACGTCCTCCACTGGGGCGAAATGGGTACCCGTTGGGGCACCAATCGGACTGTCGCGCAGATTCAGGCCCTGCTCTATTTGTCGCCGAAACCCCTGCGCGCTGACGAGATTGTTGAGTCTCTGTCTGTCGCTCGATCTAACGTCAGCACCAGTATTCGCGAGCTGCAGAGCTACGGGCTGGTGCGCATGACCAGTATCCTGGGGGACCGTCGTGACTACTTCGAATCGCTGCACGATGTGTGGGAATTGTTTCGCGTTATTATCGAACAACGCAAGCAACGCGAACTCAACCCGACGCTCACGATGCTCAGGGGATGTGCCGCCGAGGTGGAGGCGGAAGCAGAAACTGATCCTGTAACGAAACAGCGCATCAAGAATATGTTGGAATTTATTGAGTCGACGAGCGACTGGTACGATCAGATCAGCGATATTCCGACGCCAACGTTGACCAAACTAATGGCCCTGGGCAAGCGAATTACCAAACTGGTTAAGAAGTAGAAACTTTGAACGAGAGTGAAAATAGTGACATTTATCTCGTGTACGACCGCGAATGCCCCGCCTGCGAGTTTTATTGCCAGCGTGTCGATGTGTCACCCGCCGCCGGCAAGCTGATACGGGTCAATGCTCGACGGGACTCATCGCTTATGGACGAGATCACGAGTGCAAATCTCGACATCGACGCCGGTATGGTGCTTAAGAAAGAAGGCACTATGTATTACGGCAGCGACGCGATTCACCAACTCGCACTGCTGAGTTCAAAGACAGGGCTTGTCAATCGCCTGGCTCATACACTGTTTCGACATCCACGAATCGCGAAACTTCTGTACCCGGTGCTAGCCGCTTGCCGAAACCTGCTGTTGAAGGCGTTGCGAAGAACGCGGATTAACAACCTTGGCCTGATCGACAACGAACGTTTCTAGTCTGTGCGCAGTGCGCAATCCGGCCAGTACGTTATTTCTCCTTTTGCGACCTCGCGCATAAGCCATATCGAGTCGATGATCGCGAAAGATTCCGCGCCGCCATGGATTGTTTCGGCGGGCCGGTCAAAGTAACCGCCCGGCAGGTATTGCCAGGTATGTACTTCCCCGGCTACGCATTCACTGTGTTGGACACTACCCGCCATCAGGTAACCTTCGCGACGTACCGTGGAGGACTCCCACTGTTGTGACGCCCCGACCGACAACCGCAATAGCCAGGTTCGTGAGCCGTTGCCGGGATCGAAGCGCAATTCCTTGGTCGATATTCCGCTCGTTGCCGTACCGTCCCATCGCAGCAGTCCCGAATCGATAATGATCGGTGACCGAATGATCGACTCCGGATCAACATCGTTGAGGAAATATAAAATCTGCGCCCCTTCATCGGTCGCAAGATTGAAACCCAGCGAACCCGCTGGCAAGAAAGCGTAGCCGCCAGGTCGCAGCACCATGTCGGCAATCGTCATTTCACCCTTCAGGACGACCAGTTCCAGTGATCGGCCAGGCGAGCCGCCACTGGTTCCCTTCCACGCAGCCGGTAAATCGATCCGGTTGCTGGTGCGTCGGGTTTGCGGGTCACCGGCGAGTTGTTTGGCCCTGACGCCCGGCAGGCTCGCCATGAATATGTCGTCGAGTTCATCGACCTGAATAAATGCCGGGTACGGCAATTCGGGTGCCTTGCTTGCGCATCCCGCGAGGATGACCGTGATGAAAAAGGCCGCCCAGAATCTGGGCGGCATAGTAAGCAGAAGATGTATTCGGCGCATAGTAAAGTGCCGTCTGCGGTCCGCTTCGTCGTCGGCCCTGACCGGTTGCAGGTAATCGGTCATTCGGGTGACGTCTTGAGAGGGTTTACGCAACACCCGCCGTTGAGTCATGCGTTCAGCATGGCGGATCACCGACGTTGCCATCCTACATCTCATCTCCGTGCGTACCAGGTCGGTACGCACGGGATGCTACTACATCTTGTGTGTGAAGGCGAGAAGACCACTACATTTGGGGCCGTTATCGAAAACGAGCGACGCAACACAACGAACAAGGTAGGCTTCCTGCGTCGCTTTTCAAGTGGGACGGTATACGCCTTGCCAGAACAGACAATGATAGAAGGTCGATCAACTCATCAAACGGTCGGCCTGTTTCTTGGTCCCTTGCTGGCGTTATTCATGCTGGCGACAGACACACCTGACGGACTGACTGAACAGGGCTGGACCACGGCCGCCGTGGGTATATTGATGGCCGTATGGTGGGCGACCGAAGCTGTACCGATCGCAATCACCGCCTTGTTGCCGCTGGTCGTGTTTCCGCTGTCCGGCATCGCCAGTATTCAGGACACGGCAGCGCCCTATTCGAATAAGGTCATCTACCTGTTTCTCGGTGGTTTTATCGTCGCGTTCGCGATGCAACGCTGGAATCTGCATCGACGCATCGCTTTAAGCTTACTGCAACATGCCGGCGGCAATGGTCGTTCGCTGGTAGGCGGCTTCATGCTGTCCAGCGCCCTCATCTCAATGTGGGTCATGAATACTTCCACCACCATGATGCTGTTACCGATTGCAGTCTCCATCATTGCCGTCATACACAAGACCGTCGGCAGCCTCGACGCGAAAGCTCGGGAAGACTTCCAGTTTTCATTGTTGCTGGGTGTCGCTTACGGCGCCACGATCGGCGGCATGGCAACGTTGGTCGGCACGGCCCCCAACGCAATGCTCGCAGCATTCATGTCCGAGCACTACGCAACTGAAATCGATTTCTCCCGCTGGATGATGGTCGGCCTGCCATTGTCTGGAATCATGTTGCCACTTGCGTGGCTGGCGCTGACGCGCTGGGTATTCACGGTTGATTTTAAGACCTCTGATGAAGGCCGTGCCGCGCTCCGGAAGATGAAGGACGATATGGGGCGCATTACGGTCCCTGAAATACGGATTGCGATCGTCTTCGTCTTGATGGCATCGACCTGGATATTTCGCCCGCTGCTGGCAAAGTTGCCCGGACTCTCGGCGCTCGACGACTCTGGCATCGCGATGGCAGGCGCGATTGCACTGTTTCTCATTCCAAGTGGCGACAAAAAGGACCCACTGTTGTTGCGCTGGAAATACGCCGAACAGCTGCCCTGGGGGGTGTTAATCCTGTTTGGCGGCGGCCTCACTCTTGCCGGTGCAGTCAGTCGAACCGGACTTGCCGAATGGATGGGCGGCAATCTGCAAGCCGTTGGCACGTGGCCGTTGTGGATGCTTGTCATCCTTGTCGTGACGATGATCATATTTCTGACCGAGTTGACCAGCAATATCGCAACCACGGCGACGTTTCTGCCCGTGGTTGCCGCCATAGCCATCGAGTCCGGGATTGACCCGCTCTTGCTCGCGGTCCCGGTCACGCTGGCCGCCAGCTGCGCGTTCATGCTGCCGGTTGCGACGCCGCCAAATGCCATAGTCTTCGGTTCCGGCATGTTAACCATTCCCAAAATGATGCGCGCCGGCATGGCGCTGAACATCATCGGTATCATCCTGGTATCGCTGGTCGCACTGTTTGTTGCGCCGCGATTTCTGTGACTTATTCTCAAATGAAACAGGGCAAGCCCGTGGCAGACGAGTACGAAATAAGTAAACAGAACAAGGTGCGGCAAATCCGTGAATATGCGGTCTACAACAAAGAGGCCGTGCACGGCGTATTGGACTCAGCGCTGATCGCGGCAGTGGCATTCGTGCAAGACGGTCAGCCCGTTGTGGTTCCCATGTTGTTTGGTCGTGATGGCGAGACCATTTTCCTGCATGGCGCACGCAAGGCGCGCATCATTCGACTGCTTGAAGGCACAGGAACAGCGTGTATTAACGTCACCCTTGTCGATGGCCTGGTGTACGCCCGCTCGGCATTCAATTCATCCATGAATTACCGCTCCGCAACCGTCTTTGGCAAAGCCCGACTCATTGAAGACTGGGACGAAAAATTACGTGCGTTACGTGTGATCAGCGAGCGAACAATGCCGGGGCGCTGGGACGAACTGCGTGCGCCACTGGATAACGAAATCAAGCAGACCGGCGTCATCGCGCTGGAAATTGAATCCGCGTCGGCGAAAATCGCTAACGATATGCCCGACGATGCCGAGCAGGACTACGACATTCCGATTTGGGCGGGTGTCTTGCCACTGGCCGCCACGTTTTCAACCTTGCAGTCGGATGATCGGCTACTCGAAGGTGTCGAGCCGTCCGCAGCCATCAAAGCTATGCAGGGAAAGGTCTTGTAGGAGCGCGCCTGATTAGGGGGACAGTGACCCTAACTAGTTAGGGTCACTGTCCCCCTAACTCCCTCGATCGCGCGCCGCGCGTGCCCTTGGGGTGCAAGGCACGCTCCTACAGCAAGCTACTGCTGTTTTCCGCCTCCAGGCGCAACAACGCCTCCTTCGTATCCAGCCCACCGCCGAATCCCGTCAGATCGCCGCTACTACCAATCACCCTGTGACAAGGCACAACGATCGGGATCGGGTTGCGACCGTTCGCGGCGCCGACAGCTCGTACCGCCTTTGGTCGGCCTATCTGTTTCGCGATTGCGCCGTACGATGTCGTTTGCCCGTACGGTATGTCCTGTAGTGCTTCCAGCACACTGATCTGGAATTCAGTGCCGCTCAAACTCAGTGACAGGTCGAAGTCCTTCCGCGTACCGGCGAAGTACTCCTGCAATTGCCCACTCACGACAGAAAGTGCCTGTTCATTATAAATCCAGTCCGGTTCCGGATCACGACGCATGGTGCCGTTTGGAAACCCGATCATGGAAAGTGTGCCAGCCTCACCAGCGAGTAGTAATTCACCGATCGGCGTTTCGATATAACAGTAATACATCGTTCATCCTCCGGAATTCGCGTCGGAACTCCACAACAACAAGGCCGCATAGGCGCGCCACGGACGCCATACTTCTGCGCGACTTCTCAATTCTGCCGGCTTCATCCTGTCTCGATCCGGCGCATCGAAGGCACGCAGCAAGCCGAGGTCTGCATGTGGAAACGCGTCCGGGTCTTTTAATGCTCGCATCGCGACATACTGTGCCGTCCAGTCGCCAATGCCCTTTATCGCAACCAGTGAACGGCAGAATTCAGTCGGGTCTTGTGCCGGATCAAAGCTGATGGAACCAGCAACCGTCGCTTTGGCAACACGCGTGATGGTCTCGGCACGACTTGTAATGACGCCGAGGCTCCTGAGCCGGGAATGCATGAGCCTTTCGGGACCCGGAAAAATCAAGCGCGGCGCAGCATCGCCGTCGAAATTCGGTACGGCAACGTCGATCGGCTCACCGTAGCGATTCGCAATACGACCGGCCAATGTCGTCGCAGCCGCTACCGAAATTTGCTGCCCGAGAATGGCGCGGACCGTGAGTTCAAAACCGTCCCATGCACCGGGTACACGAATACCGGGGCTAGCTCGCAACAACCGCCTCAATATTGGCTCTGCAGACAACACTCGCGATACATCCGCTGGCGATGCGTCAAGATCGAGCATGCCCCTGGCGCGCTGCACCAACGGCAACAACATGCGCGTCCCTGCGCCGTGCAGTGTCAGCAACACACCAGTACCATCATCTTGCATATCGATGACACTGTTCACCCCGTCCACCGTCACGCTGCGCAGGTAACGACCGTCACGGACGGCTTCGACACCCGGAATCGCACGCGCGGCGAAAAACGCCAGCAGCCTTGCCCAGTCGAACGGCTTTCGATACGGCAAATGCACCGTCAGTCCCGCGGCAACTCGGGCTGCGCCCCGCCGGCGCCGCAGTTGCCGTGGCGAGCGATCATAGGTGTTGCGGAAAGCGTCATTGAAGCGGCGCGTGCTACCGAAGCCGGCAGCAATGGCAATGTCTTTCATCGGCAGTGCCGTCTGATCGATGAGGCGCTTCGCAAAATGCAATCTCTGTGTATGGGCAACAGCCTGCGGGCTCGCGCCAAGATGTTTGCTAAACAACCGTCGCAGGTGACGACTGGTGACGCCCAGCCGCTCGGCAAGGCATTCAATATCGCCACTGTCCAGTGCTCCATCGGCAATAAGCCGCAGGCCACGTTGCACCGTCGTCGAGGTACCCGACCACGCGGGTGTGCCGGGCGCACACTCAGGTCGACACCGCAGGCACGGCCGGTAACCTGCTTCTGCGGCTGCGGCCGCCGTCGGGTAGAACGTAATATTTTCGCTCTTGGGGAGATTCGCGGGACAGACGGGACGGCAATAGATACCGGTCGTCCTGACGCCGACGAAAAACCTGCCGTCGAATCGCGCGTCTCGGGAAAGTCGTGCCTGTTCGTAAATTTCGTTCTGCTGCATACATCCATTCCTGATCTGCAACAAAGTATACGCGCCATACCGCTCCAAACTAGCCAGAATCGGACCTCTATTCAGCGATCAGATTCGGCGCGCTGCGCCAGGACTATCCAGACACCACTGAGCGTCGCGGCCGAGGCAATCAACAGTCGTACGGTGACATCTTCGGACATGAACACCAAGCCACCGAGGGCCGCGATGGCCGGTACCGACAGTTGCACAGTCGCCGCATGCGTCGCGCTCAGGGCTTTCAGTGCCTGGTACCAGATCGCGTATCCAATGCCCGACGTAATGCCGCCGGAGATGGCAGCCAGGGCTAACCCAGGGATTGTTGTTGCAAAGTCAGACATGAATAAAACGCTGACGATGAGGACCAACGGCACACAGCAGATAAAATTGTTGGCAGTTGCCTCAAGTGGAGCGGTGACACCGCGACCAAGCAGCGAGTAGACGCCCCATGCAATGCCGGCAACCGCCATGAGCAGTGCACCGACAAGATCAGGCGCCGTTATGCCGGGAGAGACAAGATAGACGAGGCCGGCGAGCGCTGTACTCAGACCGACCCATGATACGACGCTGAACCGCTCGCCGGAACGCAGCGCAACCGCGAACATCGTGAGTTGCACGGCGCCAAACAGGATCAACGCCCCGGTGCCGGCGCTCAGCGAGATATAGGCGAAGGAGAAAAACGCCATGTAGATGAATAGCGTGGCAACCGCACGCCAGTCGGTCGGGGCACGTGGTTTGTTTCTCCAGCGCGGCGCCATCAACAACGCGAGAACAATTGCACCGGCGACGACTCGAATGCTCGCGAAAGACGCCGCATCGATAAGCCCTGCCCCGAGCGCCAGGCGACAGAGGACCGAATTGGCGGCGAACGCCGTCATCGCCAGTGCCGTCAGGCCGATGATTTTGGCGTTCAAAGGCGAACCTTGGGGCAAGAGTAGTGCGATAATTGCATGACTTTTCTTCACCATCGACTGTTTCACAGTCCCACATACCCTGCGAGAAAACGCCACGGGAGTCAAAAAAGTAAATGAAAATTGGTAAGGCCATTGGCAGTATCGCGAATGTTGCACTCGTGGGTGGGTTGATCTACGGGATTGTCAATTGGCAGGAGATTATTCCCCAGGAAGACGATGTTAAAGACTTTGCGGAGAAAGCCTGCGTTGACGAAATAGAACGCCGCTACGATGTCTCGACGGTGAGGGTTTACTCGTTCAACGAAACCAATAACGGCTATGTTGTTCGTGTAACGGTTACCTTAACCAAGGGAAACACTGCGAGGGTCTACTGCCTGACCAATTCGCATGGCGGAGTCAAAGAAATTACGATCGAAGAGCGATAGGTCAGGGCATCCACCGCACACCAATAACGAGGTGGTATGCGTCATAGCCGGCGTTTTTTGAGATCACATTCGCATTGGACATATGCAGGTAACGCAGCGCCGTGTTGATCTCGAGTCTCGAAGTGACAGCAATCAGAAACCCCACACCCACATTGATCGTAAACGTCCAGCGGCTGCCGTGAGCAGGGAACGGCGTAACCGCCGCGTACTGAATGCCACCTCCCAATTCGTAGTAGGGCGCGAACGACACGCCCCAATCGTGGCGCCACTGCATCGAGAAGTCGGTGCCGAATGCCACGCCGTCGCCGCCGGGCGCAGCGCCAATAGGCCGCACGTCCAGGTAGGAAATAACCCAATCCTGATGCAGTGACAGGCGTCCCTTCTGTGCCACGCAAAGGCCGTACATGGCACGCCATGGATGGCCCTCACGGCCATCGCTCATGCCCTGCAAGGGTAACGACACGGCCAATTGTCGATATCCCCTGTTGATGCATGGGTGTTTCCTCACGAAGGGTATGAAGCTCATATAACCAGCATTCGTGCCGGTGGCCTCGGGTCCAGAGGCGTAACCGGGACTGACGATGAAGAAAATCAATACCAGCCAAGCAATGGCAACGTAACGAAAATTCAATTTCTTGAGCTCAAAGCGGACGTTCATAGTCAGCAAATACTACAAAATTCACCGGCCGCCTTCGGCCGTTGGCGGATGCCGATGGTTACTGATTAATCGGTTCTTACGGATCCGGAGCGCCGGGGTCTGCTGCAATCGATGCTTCGTGATCTTCTATAACTTGCCATAAGGGAGCGTCTACCCAGGTGTCATCGAGATAGAATTTTTCGGGCTCTTCTTCTTTTGGATCTATGATCAGATTGTAGATTGATGCATAAGCCATGTTATTGATCGCATAACTATCTTCATCAATCTCTTTGATAAGCATTTTCCAATTGCGCCATTTCACACCAAAGAGTTCGTTGCCGATGTAAATGACCATGGATTCTCGAGCGGATTTCTTAGACTTGCCCATCAGGAAGTCAGATTGGTCAACTCCATCCAATATTCGATCTTGCGGGATTTTGCCGCCGACAAATTTCGCCAAAGTGGGAAACACATCGATCAGATGGACGATGTCGTTTGATACTTGCCTGGCAGGAATTTTCCCGGGCCAGCGGATCAAGAATGGAACGCGTAAGGAGCCTTCATAGGGAGAAAACATGGTTCCTCGCCAAGGCCCGGTGAAGCCAAACGATCTCTTTATGCCTTCGCGACCATTGTCCGACGTAAAGATAAAGATGGTGTTGTCTTTGAGCCCTAGCTCATCGATCGTATCAAGGAGCTCACCCACATAGGCATCCGTTTGTGCAAGAACGTCAGCAAAACTTCCGTTTCCGGTCGACCCTTTAAAGTCAGGATGGGCGTCGACCGGCTCATGGGTCTGGGTATACGGGATATAGGCGAAAAAAGGCTGCTTGGTTTTAGCCTTGCGTTTGATGAAATCGATGGCGTGGTCGGTAATTTCCCGGTCTATCGTTTTGCGCTTCTCGCGGCCGTACACTTCCAGTTTCTTGGGTGTTTCACCTCGCTTTGACGACACCACGTAGGTGAACTCCAGATCCGGGTGGGCCTCTTCCTGCCAGCTATCGCTATCCGGCCAGAAGGCTCGATCCGATGAATTTGGAATGCCATACCACTCATCGAAACCCTGGTCTGTGGGGAAGCGCCCTTCGGTGTCTCCCAAGTGCCATTTTCCGAACATGCCCGTCGCGTAACCGGCATCCGACAGCATCTCCGCCAGTGTAATTTCCCACTGGGTGATGCCCCACCATATACCCCTGGGAGGACCATCAGGCCGCTGCCGGGCACGAATCCCGTAACGACCAGTCATCAGCGAGGTACGCGACGGCGTACACTCCGCTTCGACATTGAAGTTGGTTAGCTGGAATCCTTCTGCGGCAATGCTGTCAATTCTGGGCGTTGGTGCACCGCGTATGACACCGCCACCATAAACGCCAATTTCGCCGTAGCCAAAATTATCCATTAAGACCAGGACGATATTGGGCTTGTTGTCGCCCCCAGGTGCAGCCACAGCCAGTGGAACCGACGAAATAAGGACCAACAGGAATGCAGAGTTTCTCGCGTATCGACCGTACCTGGACATCGTGGCCTCCTTTGAGGCGGATTTCGGATATAAGTATCTCTCAAGCTTACTAGACGTCTGTGTCTGCGAACATGATCCCAACGATCATTTGAGCTAAGAGGATATAGCTGGTTCAGCGGATTGTGTCTACAGGACGAAAAAACGCCCCTGAACAGGAGCGCTAAATCGTTGAAAAAAACTGGTGCCGGCACCAAGAGTCGAACTCGGGACCTACTGATTACAAATCATTCCCGCAAACGCGCAGTGACGCGGTATACAGCAAAATTCTCTTAGAATACTGCCGAGATATGGCCTCCTATATAGGCGGTACACAGGCAAATCCTTAGAAGAAAATCGCTTGGTTCGTAAGCACCAGTGTCTATTACCAGGCGCCGAGAATCCAGCCCGCCAATAACGACTCATCAAATTCGATCAAGAAACTTTCCTTTCGTCCACATGGTGACTGCCTGCCTATATCATAGCCAAACTAGGAACTCAGGAAACCTAACGATCATGGGCCGACGATCTCGCCGAGTCGCTGTTAATCTGGATGCCAAGGCGTTGAAAGAACTCTCCGAAGACGACCTGAAGGCCGTTCTTCGCGGTGCCGATGACCTCATCGCCCAAGGCGGCAGAACCTTGCTAATGCGGATTCTGAGGGGCTCGGCCAACAAGGACGTAATCGACCGCGGTCTCGATCAGTCACCGGTATATGGTTATTTCCGTGACTTATCCAATGAAGACACGCTCGCACGCATCGACTGGGCAATATTGAATGGGTTTCTGCGCATCGAGCACAGCAATCGGCTTCCCCTGCTCGTATACACGCAAAAAGGCTGGGAGATTGAACAGGAACAGTACGCTAACGAACTGCTCGTCGGTATCGAGGCAACGCTAAGGGATGGCCAGCCATACCACATGGCACATCTCAAGGATCGTGACCGGGAAATGATTCTACTGTTACTGGACAAGATCGCGGCGAGCGGTGACGCCAGGTTCATCCCTGCACTTGAAGCCTGGAAAACAGTCGATTACAAAAAAGTGCAGCAGCGAATCCGGCAGGTTATTCAGCGACTCGAAGCAAGTGGCCGTCAATAACCAGCGTATACTGAGAACAACTCTGGACTGGCTGCTTTACCCGACACCGGCCATTCAAACGGAATGTTTTGACGTGGCGCCACAGACGGCAGTCGGCCAAAAGCAGACGTTCGTCCAGAATGTAGCTTAGAGTTCGTCGCCCATAACAGGCATTGGGATCTCCTGATCATTCTCAGGCACTCGCCAACCCCTCTGGACAGCTGGCCGCTCCGCGATCGCAACATACCACCGCCGGACATGTGGATATTCGTTCAGATCGATTCTTTGCCAGTTGTGGCGGGCAATCCACGGCCATGTCGCGATATCGGCAATAGAGTAATCATCCGCCAGGTACTCATGGTCCACCAATCGCTGGTCGAGAACCCCATACAAGCGCCGCGCTTCGTTAGCATATCGTTCTTTCCCGTAGTCGGACACGTCCGGCTTGTAATGGGTAAAGTGGAGATGCTGCCCAAGGAACGGACCAATGCCTCCCATCTGCCACATTAGCCACTCAATGGTCCGCCAGCGTTGATCCTCGTCTTTGGAAATCAGCCGGCCTATCTTGTCCGCTAAGTAAAGCAGAATCGCCCCGGATTCCATCAGCGTTCTTCCTCCAGCATCCTGGTCCACAATGGCAGGGATCTTCCCATTCGGGCTGACGCGCATGAATTCGATAGTGGTCTGCT
>JACZTO010000091.1 GCA_022573655.1 Pseudomonadota bacterium | reverse complement strand
ATTGGGAAGGGGACCTCATCGCAGGTTCGAATGAAAGCTACATCGCGACCTTAGTGGAACGTCATACGCGTTACGTCATGTTGGCCAAAGTGAATGGCAAGGACACGAAAACGGTGATCGACGTACTGATCAAACAGGCGAGGAAGTTGCCGCGGGAACTCTACAAATCGTTGACCTGGGATCGCGGTAAAGAACTCTCCGATCACCAGCGATTTAAACTCGCAACAGACATTGATGTGTACTTTTGTGACCCGCAAAGTCCCTGGCAACGAGGTTCCAACGAGAACACCAACGGCCTGCTCAGACAGTACTTTCCCAAGGGAACTGACTTATCGGTACACTCGCAGAGACATCTGAATAATGTCGCTTGTCAGCTAAACGACCGACCACGAAAAACATTAGGTTTTTACTCGCCAGCAGAAAAGTTTAATGAATGTGTTGCGTCGATCAGTTGAGATCACCACTCAATAGCGGCCATTGAACTGGTAGGATGCTGAGTGGCCGCTAATGACCCAATATAGATAGTCCGTCTATCCCTCTGTGATAATAGACACAGCCGGCAGGTATCTGTTGGTGAGGGGGGACATGCACCCGCGGACTACGAATAAATTGACCCAAACACGCGATGTTCACCGCTTTGGCTTCGAGTCCGCAGGTGCGCTTGAGCTCGTTAACGAATACTCAGGGCTTGCCGCATAACCGGCTCACCTATATTGCCTTCGCAGAGTTCAAACCTGCATGTCCCAGTTGCTTAACTTACCACTTTGGAGACGAGTTATGCAGACAGAACTAACCGGGTTTACGGCAATCATCGGTATCGACTGGGCGGACAAGAAACACGACGTTTGTGTCCAGGCAGCAGCATCGGGGAAGCGGCAGAGTTATCCGGTAGTGCACAAGGTCGACAAACTCGATGCATGGGCACGGTCGTTATACCGGCAATACGGTGGTCCGATCGCCGTGGCACTGGAACTCTCGAAGGGCCCCATTGTTAGCGCGCTGCAGAAGTACGATTTCTTTGTCATTTTTCCCATCGACCCGACAACCCTGGCCAATCATCGCAAGACGTTCACACTCAGCGGCGCCAAAGACGATCCAACGGATGCGGAGTATATTTTGGATCTGCTGTTGAAGCATACCGAGCACTTCAAGGCTTTGAAGCCACAGAGTGTCGAGATGCGGACGCTAATGACCCTGGTCGAACAGCGACGACGGTTGATGAACGATCGTATTCGGCTCACGAATCGCTTAAGAAATGCCCTGAAACAGTACTATCCACAGGCGCTGGAGTGGTTCGACCGCATTGATACGCCACTGTTCTGCGACTTCATCAAACGCTGGCCGTCACTGGCGCAGGCCAGGCGAGCCCGCAAGGCAACCTTGGAGAGGTTCTTTCGCGAACACAACATGAACCGCAAAGCCCTGCTCGAGCGGCGCATGACGGCGATCAAGTCAGCGCTGCCGCTGACCCTGGACGAGGCCATCATCATGCCGTACCGGTTACAGGCACTGACACTGGTGGCACAACTCGAGGTGGCGCTGGCGTCCATCAGGAGCTATGACGACGAGATCGCCACGCTGGCACCGCAACATCCTGATTACGGTCTGTTCAGCACACTACCCGGCGCCGGTCCGTCACTCGCGCCGCGTTTGCTGGTCGCCTTTGGTGAGCAACGCGAACGCTTTGCTAATGCGGCCGCACTGCAGAAATACGCTGGCATCGCACCGGTCACTGAACGCAGCGGCCAGAAACACTGGATCCACTGGCGATGGCAATGCCCAACCTTCTTGCGCCAGACCTTTGTTGAGTGGGCCGCACAAACCATCAATAAATCCTACTGGGCTGGCTTGTATTATTATCAGCAGCGAGCGAAAGGCTGCTCGTACCAGGCCGCTGTGAGAGCTTTGGCGTTTAAGTGGATCCGCATTCTTTATCGTTGCTGGGTCACACGAACGCCGTATGATGAAGCCAAGTACCTCAAGACATTACAAGAGCGCGGATCGCCCTTGCTCAAAATGGCAGAAGTTGCTTGACTGAGTGACTCAGGGCGTGAAGCGGACATTGGTGACCGGCTACCAATTTGCCATCCAGCTACTATACTTCGGTCACTAGCAACACCGAAAAAAGCCAAACCCGTCTAAAGACAGGGACGGAAAGCCACGGGTCTTGCTTTCCTCCGAGAAGCCAAAGAAGGCTCTCCGAAGGTCCCCAAGATCGCCGAGCTGCCGATTTATGAGGTAGCATATAATGTGTGAAGTCAACATGACGCTTAGGTGGAATGTCGCCGCAGTTTGTCTGGGGAGGTAGAGGGACTTATGAATAAGAAAACACTCATATTCTTGGTGCTGTTGGTCTTGACGTCAAGTTGCGCTACGACGGTAGAGCAGGTAGAGATTAAGGACGCAATCCAAATCACGGACCAATCATTGGTCAAACCGATTGCAATAACAAAGGTCGCTGCAACTATCCGAAGAGGCACAGTCCTTGGTGACCTTAGCGTTGGATGGGCCTGCATGAAGAATGACGACATTAAGTGGCGCTCGGGCAATAAAGTATTTTTGTCGAGCGAAGATCTAGTAGACGTATTTCGCGAGGAATTAGAGGTAAATGGCTGGCCCGTAGTCGGTTCGACAGAAAATCTTTTTGAAGGATACGACGTAAGTGGCGCCGAGGTTTTAGTCGCGGCGCGCGTTACGGATTTGGAAGTGCAGCTGTGCGCGCCCAATTCTGGCTTTGGCAATTGGAATTTGAAAGGCTCGATGAGAATGGATGTTGAGTGGCAGGTCTACTCACCAGCGCGCAGGACGCTTATAGGAAAGATAGATACTCAAGGGTCCGCCGAGCTCAAAAAGGCCGGAGATGATGCCGCATACGACCTTCTACGAGATTCTTTTGCAGTTGCGGCAAACAACCTAATCGCAAGTGGTGAATTTCTGTCGTTAGTACAACGATCTAGTGGATTGATGGTGGCTCCGGACTCGTCCATTGCTCAGCAAATAGATAACAAGCGAAGAAATTATCAAACCATTGAGGCCGCCATAACGGCGGTCAAAAAGGCAACGGTAACGGTTAGAACTGCAGGAGGCCACGGGTCCGGCTTCGCTGTTGGTGATGGAAGCTATGTATTCACAAATGCTCACGTAGTGGGTGATGCAATTAGCGTGACTCTCGTTACAAATGGCGGACTTGAAATCGACGGACGTGTCGTAACAGTCTCTAAAGAGAGAGATGTGGCTTTAATACGAATTGATTCGCTGAGATTACCTACTGTCCATCTGAATACACAGATCCCCGGCAGTGGAGCTAAAGTCTATGCCATAGGCTCACCATTGCTTGAGGATTTGAGCGGATCTGTTACTAGCGGAATCATCAGTGGCACGCGCATTATGGACGGATATAATTGGATTCAAAGTGATGCTGCGACAAGCCCGGGAAACAGTGGCGGACCGCTCATGGATAGCAACGGATCGGTAATCGGAATTTCGACCGCTGGATTTCAACCTGGGGGCGGTCAGGTTGGGCTTAATTTGTTCATTCCGATTGAAGATGCCCTCGCATTTTGTGAATTGAGCCTATAATTTGCGGCGGGCCATGCAACCGAAGGGACACGGTGCAGCAGGTTGGCTAGTTGCAACACCGCCTTCTACTCGGTCTTCCTCAACGAATTTACACGGTGCAGCTTAGACTGGGTCGTCCGCTTTTGGCCGTTTTCTGCCTTTCGCGATGTAATGAAAAACAGCAGTTGAACGGCAGCTATTGATAGGAGCTGACGTTCAGTCTTGAATTTCAGAAAAATCGTTGGCGAGCGACCGCTTCACACGCAACAGCGGTCGTTAAGCTGATAAGCTTGCGAGGGGCCGCTGCTGACCTATTCTGTTGAAAAACTCTGTTTTGAAATGAGCGGCGATTTTATTTGCGATTTGAACGGCATTGCGTACTGTATGTACGAGGGGGTAGCAGAAGTCGTATGAAAAT
>JACZTO010000017.1 GCA_022573655.1 Pseudomonadota bacterium | reverse complement strand
CGGGTCGCGAATGTGCGCGGCGAATGCGTACTGCTTGTCCTGGAACTGTCGACGCTCAACCATCGGCTGCGTCCGCTAGTTCGGACTCCTGCTGCAACTTCCTGATGCGCCGCACCTCATCGAGTAACTCTTCAATGGGTGGAAAATTAAAGTCACGTTCGAGCAGCGTCGGCACCGGGCCGAACAATGCGTACGCATCGGCAAGCAGTTGCCAAGCCTGCTTGTCTACCGCCGTGCCGTGCGTGTCGATGCGCAGGTCTTCAGCCTCGACGTAGTGCCCGGCGAGATGAAAATAGCGTATGCGCTGCGCCGGCATGGCACGCAGAAAGTCGCCGGCGTCGTAGTCGTGATTAATGCTGTTGACAACGATGTTGTTGATGTCGAGCAGCAAATCGCAGTCGGCCTCTTCAAGTACCGCCAGCAGGAAGTCTTTTTCGCTCATTGTCGAATCCGTCGGCGCATAGTAAGAAACGTTCTCGAGCGCCATGCGCTGCTCAAGAATGTCCTGCACCCGTCGTATCCGCTCGGCCACATACCTGACGGCGTCTGCGGTGAAAGGAATCGGCATCAAGTCATACAGCTGACCGTCGTCACTGCAATAGCTCAGGTGCTCTGAGTACATGCGCACATCGTGCTCTGCCATGAAGTCCTTGATGTCGTGCACCAGTTGTTCGTTCAGGGGAGCAGGGGAGCCGATGGATAATGACAGCCCGTGTATGAGAAACGGGTAGCGCTCGGTGAAAAAGCGCAGTTTTTTGCCCAGCGCACCGCCCACATGAATCCAGTTTTCCGGCGCCACTTCCATGAAGTCGACATCGGCCGGCGGGTTCGCCATCAGCTGGTCGGCCAAAGGCCGGCGCAGCCCGAGGCCTGCCCCTTGTACCGGATATTGTGACTCGGTGTCGCTCATGATGTCCCTGTTGACCATTATCAGATCAGACCAGTGGCCGGGCGTTTTTATTACACGGATATCAGCGTGTTAGACGACGCAACTGTTGCAGGTATTGCGACTCGTCTGCTGCCGCACTGCAACTCTGCGCCTCCCAAAGCGTTTCGGCAAGACAATCGATCATCTGATGCTCGGCGGCGTGAGTGTCGCCGGACCTGGCCGCCAGGGTTTTGTAAACACTGGCAATACCTGCTGGACGATTGGTTGCGACCTGCTCGCGAATGCCGAGATGCAGCCCCATATGTAGAAATGGATTGCTCTGCCCGCCTTCCGGCGTGTAGTCCTTATCCAGCACATCGCTGCTGACGGCGTCATGATATTCAGGATGCGATTCCACAACGTCCGCAATCTGCGCCTCGAGTGGTGACAGTGCCTGCTCGTTGCAACGCTTGCGCCATGCATCGGCGTACATTTGGCGTAGCTCATGGCGGTCGTCGCCGAAAATCATGGTAGTTCCTTCCTGGTGTACTCGCACCAGGCGATAATCGGGCACTCACTGCAAAGTGGTTTCCTGGCTTTGCAAACATAGCGGCCGTGAAGAATGAGCCAGTGATGTGCGTCCTTCTTGAACTCGTCCGGCGTCAGCCGCACGAGCCTTTTCTCAACTTCGAGTGGCGTCTTGCCTTTCGCAATGCCAGTGCGGTTCGAGACACGAAAAATATGCGTATCGACGGCAATCGTTGCTTCACCGAAGGCGGTGTTGAGTATGACATTGGCCGTTTTTCGTCCGACGCCGGGCAAGGCCTCCAGTTCTTCGCGGGTGCGCGGCACTTCACTGTCGTGCCGTTCGATAAGAATGCGGCAGGTCGCTATGATGTTTCGAGCTTTGCTATTGAAAAGCCCGATCGTGCGTATATATGGCCTGAGACCGTTAACGCCGAGTGCCAGGATGGTGCGGGGCGTTCGTGCAACGGGAAAAAGTTTGTCGGTTGCCTTGTTAACGCTGATATCCGTGGCCTGCGCTGACAGAACGACAGAAATCAGCAACTCGAACGGATTTTGGTGGTTCAACTCCGTGGTGGGTGTCGGCATGCGCTTGCGCAGGGCGCTGTAGATTGCTGTACGTTTTTCTCTATTCACGGTTCGCTCTTGGCAATTCTACTGATCGAGTCATTCAGCGATTTAGCAGGCGCGGTCGGCGGGATAATGTGCCGCGTTTTTCGCGGCGCCGGCGATCGATAGCGTTCTTGGCAGCGATTGCAAGCGCAAGGCTGAAGAACGCGCCGGGTGGAAGCACCATCAGCAACCAGCCACCGTCGGTCAGAATGATACCGAGAACCGGTTCGCCGCCCAGTAGCAAGTCCATGCGGCTGAAAATCGATCCCTGGCCGAGCAATTCGCGAAACGCGCCAATCGCCATGAGTAAGCATGCGAATCCGGTGCCCATCACAAGCCCGTCGAGAATGCTGGATGCGACGGTGTTTCGAGAGGCGAAGATTTCCGCCCGGGCGACAATTGCGCAATTGGTGACGATGAGCGGGATAAAGATACCCAGCGTTCGATCCAGTGCAGGAAACCAGGCTTTGAATATCAATTCGATGCAGGTGACCAGGCTGGCAATGATCAACACGTAGATCGGTATGCGTATTTCCGGTTGAATCCAGCGACGCGTCGCGGAGACGAGCGCATTCGATGCCATCAGAACCATCATGGTCGCGACGCCCAGTCCCAGGCCGTTGACAAACGTGCCCGTCACCGCGAGTAGCGGGCAGAGTCCGAGCAACTGCACCAGGCCGGGATTCTCCCGCCAGAGTCCGTCCTTGAAACGATTGGTCAGACTTGTGGGCATTAGTCGCGTTCCTGCACGTCGGCATCAGCCCTGGTTGCAAATATCGTGTCGGCGTTCGCCTCGAAATACTGCAGTGTTTCCCTAATGGCTTTGATAACAGCTCGCGGTGTCACCGATGCGCCGGTGAGTTGATCGAATTGGCCTCCATCACGTTTGATGGCCCATCCGCCTGGCTCGGGATCGTGCAGCGAATGACCGTCAAACTGCAATACCCAGTCCGACCTGTTGGCTTCGATGCGATCGCCGAGCCCGGGCGTCTCGCGGTGTTCAACTACGCGCACACCGGTCACAGAGCCATTGACGTCTATGCCAACCAGCACGCGTATCGGACCCGTGTAGCCGTCGCGTGCAGTAACGAGGAACAAGGCCGCGACCGGCCGGTCGCCCGCATAGACTCTGTATATTGTGGCTGCCTCCGATCCTGGAAGACCGTGGGGCGGCTGTAGCGTAATCATGGACTCGGTAACGTTGTTGTCGAAAACCAGGCCAGAAAGGGCTGGCTGCAAACTGCGCTCCAGCCAGGCCTGTTGGTTTGCCGCGATGTGTGCGTTCGTTAGCTGCCAGGTAAAGGCCACCAGGCCGGTACAAACTGCCGCGATGATTGCCAGAGTGAATCCACTCTTGAGAATTGGGTGATTATTCAATGTCGTTCGGCCTCGTCGTCATGGCCAACGATATGCGGGCGCGTCAGGTAATCGATTGCAGGAACTGACATATTCATGATGAGAATGGCGAAAGCGACGCCGTCCGAGTAACTGCCCCAGCGTCGAATGGCGTAGATCAGCAAGCCAACCCCAAGCCCAAAGACAAATCGGCCTTTGGGACTGCTGGCCGCGGACACCGGGTCAGTCGCAATAAAAAATGCACAGAGAATCGCTCCGCCGCCGAACAGATGGAAGCCTGGCCCGGGATTCGCGCCAGGATCGAGTATGTAGATGATTGTTGCCGGTAGTAGCAAGCCGATTCCGACGCCAGCCGGAATTTGCCAGCGAATGATTTTCTTGATCAATAACCATATGCCGCCAACCGCGAGGAAAATACCGACCCATTCCCAGCCGCGACCACCGATGCTGCCCATGATCGGAAGCGCCTTGATTTCGGTGACAGTCTGCATGTTGTTGAGGCCTGCTTTCATCGCATCGAGTGGCGTTGCACGGCTGATGGCGTCGAACGATATCGAATCGGGCAATAGTCCGGTGAGCGTGAATTGGAGTGTTTGCAGCATCGTCAAAGTTTGATAATCGATATCTCCCATGCGCGGCGCCACCCAGAGATTGAGGTGCACCGGGAATGCCACCAGGATCATGACGTAGCCCGCCATGGCTGGATTGAAGATATTGAAGCCGAGTCCACCGTACAGGTGCTTCGCGATTACAATGGCAAACAATGCGCCGCTTGCCGTGACCCACCACGGCGTCAACGACGGTAATGCGAATGCCAGAAGGGCTGCGGTTACCAGCGCACTGAAGTCAGACAGCCCGGTCTCCGGTTGTCGACTGCGCAATTTCAGCATGACTATTTCGCCTGCAGCAGCAAATATCGCCGCAACCAGCAGGTTGAACAGGAAGCCCGGTCCGAAAAACCAGATATGCGCGAGCGCGGCAGGTACAAGAGCCGCGAGAACCTGCAACATCAGCGCAGCGACATCAGCCTTGGGCCCGACGTAGGGTGCTTCGCGGTGTGGGAAATCCACTGTCAGTCTTCCTCGTCTTGCTGTCTTTTGCGCTTGAGAATCTCGGCGATTGCGGCAGGTCCTGCCTGTTTTACCGATTTTTTCTGCAGAGCAAGTTCGGAGTCGCGCTTTGATTGCTCGAGATCAAGGCGCTCGTTGCGCGCTTCAAAGCGCTTGCGCGCACGTGCTGCACGAGCTTTCTCATCGGCAAGTTCCCGAATGCGCCCTTTGGCCATGCGAAAATCGAACGTCAATGGAATATGGCTGGGGCAGACGAGGTCGCAACAACCACACTCGATGCAGTCGGTCAGCCCAAACTCACGCAGTTTCCGCTCATCATCCGCGCAGGCATACCAGAACAGCTGCTGCGGCAGCAATTGCACGGGACAGACATCGGCACAGTTGCCACATCGTATGCAGGGCATTTCGGCGCCAGGCGACGGGGTCTCGGACAAAACCAATACACAATTACTGGCTTTGACCAACGGCACGCGGTCAGTTGTGACTGATCTGCCTGTCATCAGTCCGCCGATAATTAATTGCTCGGCGCGCTCCGTGTAGCCGCCCGTGAAGTTGATGGCATCGGCTACGGTCGTACCGATGCGCGCGCGGACATTCATGGGGCTGGCAACGCCATCGCCTGTGATTGTGATGATGCGCGAAATCAGTGGCTCATGGTCGATGACCCAGTCGTGGATAGCGGCGGCCGTGCCAACGTTTTGTACCAGGCAGCCGGCATCCGTCGGTAAACCACCGCTAGGTACTTCACGATTGGTGACGAGTTGCACGAGCTGATCTTCGCCGCCCGACGGATAAATCGACGGCACCTGTTTCAATATGATGCGATTGTCGTGCAGTTCCGCGAGCACGTCTCCAAGCGTGTGCAACGCTTCGGGTTTGTCACTCTCGACCACGATGTAGCAGACATCGAGTTGCAACGCGTGCATGAGAATTTCTGCACCACTGATAATTTCTGCGGCGCGCTCACGCATCAGCATGTCGTCGCAACTGATGTAGGGCTCGCACTCGACGCCATTGAGAATCAGGTAGGACAATTCGCAGGTGCGCGCTTGCATGAGTTTCTGTGCGGTCGGGAATACCGCGCCGCCAAGGCCGACGATGCCACCGTGCAGAATCTGCGTCAGCAAGACATCCGGTTCCAGTGTGGTGAAATCCGGCGCTGACTCGGCACGTTCGATCGGCTTGTCTGCCCCGTCGGACTCAATAATGATGCAAGGTGCCGTGTCGCCATTGCGCCGTGACACGGGCCAGGGTTCGATAGCGATGACCTTTCCGGACGACGACGCATGCACGGGTGCGCCGAGAGCACTGTCCGATTCCGCGAGCAATTGTCCCTTCAGCACTCGTTCACCGATGCCGACGACAGGATGTGCGGGGTCGCCAACATGTTGCGTAATGGGCAATACGAGTTGTTCCGGAATGGGCATGTCCAGAATGGGCGTTGCCGTTGAGGAGGACTTGTTGGCGGTCAGCCGCAATCCACCGTGCAGTTTGCCCAGGTCAAACGTCGGCGCGGTCACGTCAGGGATCTCATGCTGATGCAATCCACCGGGCAGGGCGCGACGCAGAGTTCACAGCCAGTACACTCGCTCGCTATCACGGTATGCATGAACTGGTGTGCTCCGATGATTGCGTCGACCGGGCAAGCGTTACGACAATGCGTGCAGCCAATGCACAAGGCCTCATCGATAACCGCGACAGCTGGCTGCGTCGCACCGACCAGTGGTTTGATGTCCTTGCCGAGAAGATCGGCAAGTCGCCGCACCGTTTCTTCGCCCCCCGGAGGGCAGAGATTGATCGCCGCAGTGCCCTCGACAATGGCTGCCGCATACGGGCGACATCCGGGGTAACCGCACTGAGCGCATTGAGTTTGCGGTAGCAGGTCATTGACTTGTTCCACCAATGCATTCTCGTCGTAGGGCAGTTTGCGTGCGGCGAGACTGAGCGCCAGCCCTGCGATTAGTGCGATCGTGGCAATTGTAAGGATAGCGGTCAGCATAGTGTGTTATCACGGCCGGGCCATGCCGGAAAACCCCATAAACGCGAGTGACATGATGCCGGCCGTCATTAATGCGATGGCCGTGCCACGAAAGGGTGCCGGGATATCCGCCGCTTCAATGCGTTCTCGCATTGCGGCGAACATGACCAACACCAGCGCAAATCCCATCGATGCGCCAAAGCCAAAGAAAACGGATTGCACGAAGCCCTTCGATTCCTGCACATTGAGCAGCGCGACACCCAGGACCGCACAATTTGTGGCGATCAGCGGAATATAGATGCCCAGCACCTGGTCCAGTAACGGACTCAGGCGGCGCACCAGGATTTCGGTGAACTGCACGCTGGCAGCGATGACAAGAATGAAGCTGAGAGTGCGCAGATATTCCAGTTCCAAGGGCACCAGCACGAACGTATGCAGCAGGTAGGCAGTGGCCGACGACAAAGTAAGAACAAATGCTGTCGCCAGTGACATACCCGTTGCAGCTTCGAGATTCTTGGACACGCCAAGGAACGGGCACAGGCCGAGGAAGCGCACCAGCAAAAAGTTGTTGACCAGTACCGTGCCGATCAGAATGACGACGAGTTCTGCCATTTCAGTCCTGCACAGGCATGCTGTTACGAGACTGATCGACCATGCGCTGCACATTGTCGGCATCAACTCGCGTCAATAGTGGTTTGAACTCTGGCAACTGCACGCCGAGAAGCGGTGCGGCGCTGTCCTGCCACTGCCATGATTCCTCGTTGAGATACTCGCGCGCATCCTGGGCGATGCGCGGAACGACGGGCGACAGGTAGATCATCAGGCTGCGAAACATGTTCAGCCCCTGCGTGCAGACGAACTGTACGTCCGCAGCCTTGTCTGCATCCTTGATCATCAACCATGGCTTGTTGTCGTCTATGTAGCGATTGGCTTTGTCTGCCAGGGCCATGATTGAGCGCATCGCTTTGGAATATTCGCGGCGCTCATACTGTGCAGCAATGGTCTCCCCTGCGTTGCTAAATTCGCTGAACAATTTCGTATCCGGGAGCGAGTCAGCCAGTCGACCGTCGAATCGCTTGCTAATGAATCCGGCACAGCGACTGGCGATATTGATCAGCTTGCCAACCAGGTCGGAATTCACGCGCGCCATGAAGTCTTCCAGATTGAGATCAATGTCATCGATAGTCGGTCCAAGCTTGGCCGCGTAGTAGTAGCGCAGGTAGCTGGGATCCAGGTTGTCCAGATAGGTGCGGGCATTGATGAATGTGCCGCGCGACTTCGACATCTTCTTGCCATTCACGGTGAGAAAGCCGTGCGTGAATACGCTGGTTGGCTGGCGATACCCGGCGCCCTGCAATACCGCCGGCCAGAACAGCGTGTGGAAATACATGATGTCTTTGCCGATGAAGTGATAGACCTCTGCATCGCTGTCAACGTTCCAGTATTCGTCAAAATCGAACCTGTCGTCGCGATCACAAAGGTTCTTGAAGCTCGCCATGTATCCGATGGGTGCGTCGAGCCAGACGTAGAAATATTTGTCGTCGGTACCGGGAATCTTGAAGCCGAAATACGGTTCGTCACGCGAAATATCCCAGTCCCTGAGCCCGGCTTCGAACCACTCCTCGAGTTTCGCCAGCACATTCTTGTTGAGCTTCGCGTCACTGATCCAGGCGCGTAGTCGCGTTTCATACTCGCTGAGCTTGAAGAAGTAGTGCACCGATTCGCGCTTTACCGGCGTCGTGCCGGACAAGACCGAGACGGCATCGATCAGATCCGCCGGCGAGTATGTGGCGCCGCACACTTCACAGGCATCGCCGTATTGATCCTCGCTATTGCACCGCGGGCACTTGCCGCGAACGAAACGATCTGGCAGGAACATGCCTTCTTGCTCGTCGTAAGCCTGCTCAATCGTGCGCGTATAAATGTCACCACTGTCATGCAGCGTCGCGTAAATACTGCCCACCAGTTCTTCATTCTCCGCCGAATGTGTGGTGTGGTAGTTATCGAAATCGACGCCGAAATCGTGGAAGTCCTTGACGAACTCCGCGGAAAGTTTCTCGGTCAGCGATTCGGGTGTGACGCCGAGCTCACGTGCCTTGAGCATGATCGGAGTGCCGTGCACATCGGACGCACACACATAGGTGCAGTCGTGTCCGCGAAGTTTCTGAAAGCGCACCCAAATGTCTGTTTGCAGATACTCGACGAGATGGCCCATGTGGATAGACCCATTGGCATAGGGCAGGGCACTCGTAACGAGAATTTTTCTTCGTTTCTGGGGCATTTTGGCAGGCTTCGCGTGGTTGTGGCGCGATTATGCCATGTGTTGTCGCAATTATTCGATGTCTTTGGCCTGCGCGGCCTGCTCTTTAACCTGCTCGAATTTATGCTTGTTGTTAGCCTGCAGATATGCCTCGCTGCCGGATACCCAGCCCTTGTCAACCAGCTCCATCAGTGCATTGTCCATGGTCTTCATGCCGACGCCGCCACCACTTTGCATGGCGGTTTCAAGCTGATCGAGTTTGCCCTGTCGGATCAGGTTCGAGACAGCAGGCGTATTGATCATGATCTCGAGCGCCGCGGCCCTGCCGGGCCTGTGTATTGTCGGTAGTAATTGCTGCGACACGACGCCTCGTAGCGATGTAGAGATCATCGTGCGAATGTGGCTCTGCTTGTCGGCAGGGAATGAATTGATAATGCGATCGATAGTCTGCGCGGCACCGTTGGTGTGCAAGGTACCCATGACAAGTATGCCCATTTCGGCAGCTGTCACGGCAATACTGATCGTTTCGAGGTCGCGCATTTCTCCGACCAGTATGACGTCCGGGTCTTCCCGCAATGCTGAACGCAGCGCGTCAGCAAATGTTGGGGTGTGGAGTCCGATCTCGCGTTGGCTTATCAGGCAACTCTTCGCTTTGTGAACGAATTCGATCGGATCCTCGATAGTCAGTATATGGCCCTTCATGGTCTGGTTCAGTTCGTCGACCATCGCCGCCAGGGTCGTCGACTTGCCGGATCCCGTCTTGCCGGTAACCAGAATCATGCCTTGCGTATTCCGGCATAACTGGCGAATTGCTTTTGGCATGTCGAGTTCGTCCAGCGACAGGGCCTTCGACGGAATCGCGCGGAATATGGCGCCAATGCCATTCAGGTGTCTAAACGTGTTTACACGGAAGCGCGATACGTCAGGAATTTCGTAAGCAAAATCTGCTGCGTCGTCTTCTTCGAACGCCTTTTTCGACTTGCCGTCCATGATCTCCGACATAGCTTCTTGCACAGATTCGATACTGAGTAATTCCGGGGAAAGAATCTTCAGGTTGCCATGTATCCTTGAGCGCGCGGGATCGCCGGACACAAAGTGCAAATCCGATGAGTTTTGCTTGAGTGCTGCCGTCAAGTAGCGATCAATCTTGTTCATGGCGTCACAACTCCGGCTTGTCGCTGAGGTCGATCGTTGGAACAAGGTCTGTGTTGGTTACGTAGCGGTGGAATTTCTTCTTCTCCGCGGCATATCGAATTGCATCGTCAGGGTCGATTTCCTTGGCGACGATCGCGTCCAGTAACGCCTGGTCCATCACCTGCATTCCCAGGTCTTTTCCTGTCTGTAGCTGCGACGCAATCTGGTGTGTCTGATCTGTCGTAATCAGCTTTGCGATCGCTCGGTTGTTGACCAGGATTTCGACGATGGCCCTGCGACCGCGGCCATCGGGGGTTTTTACAAGAACCTGCGTTACGACGGCTTTGAGACTCATTGCAAGGAATCCCTTGGTCTGCTCACGCAGGTCACCAGGCAATGCGTCAATAATTCTATCGATCGTTTTCACGGCGCCGGTTGTATGCAAGGTACCGAGAACCAGGTGACCGGTTTCTGCTGCTGTCATTGCCATTGAAATCGTTTCAGCATCGCGCAGCTCGCCAACCAGGATTACGTCCGGATCCTCGCGCATTGCAGAGCGAACACCGTCTGCAAAACTTGCGACATGAGTGCCAATTTCGCGCTGAATAACCTGGCATTGTTTGCTGGGGTGTACGAATTCGATTGGATCCTCGAGACTGATAATGTTCAGGTTTCGCGTCTCGTTCAGGTGATTGACCATCGCCGCGAGCGTTGTCGACTTACCGGTACCCGTCGATCCGGTAACAAGAACCATTCCTTGATGGTACTCACAGAACTGCTTCAGAATGTCCGGGACATTCAACTGCTCAAGCGTTGGAACCTCGCCGGGAATGTGTCGAAATACTGCACCTATGCCGGTTGCCTTGCGGAATACGTTGACCCGAAAACGCGCACCTTCGTCACCGACGTAGGAGAAATCAAGGTCGTGGCCCTGCTGCAGCTTTTCCTTCTGCGTCGCCGTCAGTATTTCCAGCAGGTAGGTCTCAAGTTCGGTGATGGACAATTCGCGAAATTTGATCGGCATCAAATCGCCGTTCATGCGCAACATGGGGGGCACGCCGACGGCCAGGTGGACGTCAGAACATCCCTGTGCGAGTCCGAGCTTAAGAAAGGCGTCAATGCGTGCCATAGATGGGCTCAGAGGGTAACAGACCCAAGCGCTTCGTTGAGTTCATCCATGGATTTTTGGCGCTTGGTTTTATCGACCGACATGGCTTTGACAATGATCTCGGCAAAACTGTCCGGAAGCTTGTCATTGATTTCCTGACAATGTTTTGCCTTGCCCTGCACGTGTTGGTACATCACCGACATGTGGTCACCGCGACTGTAGGGCGGAATGCCGGTCGTCATTTCATACATGATGACGCCGATGCTATAGACGTCAGCAGTTACATCAACCTTCTTGCCGAGAATTTGCTCGGGTGCCATGTATTTCGGCGAACCAATGACATAGCCGGTCTTGGTCAACTGTGTGTCGCCACTGCTGGCCGCAGCTGCAACTCCGAAGTCCACAATCTTCAGCAGGCCTTCATCGTTGACAAGAATATTCGCCGGTTTGAGATCGCGATGAATGACGCCAGCCAGGTGTGCAATCGACATGCCCGTGGCCATGTCGCGAGCGAAACGCAACGCCTTCTTCAAGTCCATCGGTTTCTGATTCGGGATTTCCCCGGACAGCGTGTGGGATGGGAAATATTCCATTGAAATAGCGAAACATCCCTGCAATTTCAGGAAATCGTAGATGCGAATAACGTTGCGGTGCGTAATCTTCCGGGAATAGCGCAGCTCGTGCACAAATCGTTTCATCATCTCTTCGTCCGAAGAAACGTTTGGGTTGAGGAATTTGAGAATTAGTTCTTCGTCGACAACCTGGTCCTGCATGAGCAGAACGGTGCCGAATGCGCCTTTACCGATCTTCTCCAGGTATTTATATCGACCGTCGATGACATCGCCCGGAGTGAGTGTCGAAATGTCCAGTACGGGCAACGCCATCGGTGCCACGGGGGCTGCTTCAGTGCCTGTGGCGCCCTTGGTTGCCTCCATTTGTTGCTTCGCGGTCTGCGCGGCCTGTGCGTTAAGAAGTTTCTCGAGATCCTTGCTATCGAGCAACAAAGTCTTGGTATGTGCCCCGATTTTCTCGGCGCGAACGTTTTCTTCGATAACGGTCTCGGAGAAGCGTTCGTCCAGCAGCTTTAATGCTTTAT
Organism: Pseudomonadota bacterium; assembly: GCA_022573655.1. Lineage (GTDB taxonomy): Bacteria > Pseudomonadota > Gammaproteobacteria > Steroidobacterales > Woeseiaceae > UBA1847. The sequence continues at coordinate 33,553 of JACZTO010000017.1, read as the reverse complement.
CCGCAACATCGATGATCATCGCGTCGTCGGACTGCTGAGCCTTTTTCAGAATGTTACGCACGGCCTCGACGTGAGGAGCGTCAGTCAGTTGCGACAATGCCTTGATTGCCTCAACCTGAATATCGCGCTCGGGGCTTTTCAGCATCGGCAAAATTTGAGAGATGTGTTTTTCATTGCCTATTTTGCCGAGTGCGCGAACAACCACGACATCTGTCTTGGGATTCTTGCCGAGCATGGACTCGAGTTTTGGCAATGCTTTGGGGCTGCCGATTTCCGACAACGCATCGACGGCACGTTCGCGTACCCACCAGTCTGAGTCGTCTGTCGCTTTGATCAGGTGCTCGACCGCCCGCTCATCTTTGGTCGAGTTCAGGATCTCGATCGCGGTGCGGCGCACATCCTCATCTTTTTCGCTAATCAACCTGACCACAGAGTCGATGACCTTCGGCCCGCCGATTTCAGCGAGCGCATCGCCGGCACGAGATCGGACCCACCAATCGTCATCTTTAATAGCATCCAGCAGGTCCTTGACAGAATTTTCATTGCCGACTTCGTTCAGCACTTCAACGGCTGCCCGACGCGCATATTCGGACTCATCTTTCAGGGCGGGGATGAGAAAACGCACCGTCTCCGGATGATTTATTTTTATCAACACATCGACGGCCTTGCCTTGAACGTCGAGATCGGGATCGGTCAATATTGCCGCGATTTTTTCTATGTTGACCTTGTTGCCGCGCTTGGCCAGAGCTGTGAGCGCTGCACCACGGACCATTTTATTCGTATCGCTGAGCTGCATTTCCAGGGCGTGCGTAATCTCGACCTTGTCGAATTTCGATAGCAACTGCATCAGGTGAATCTTGATTACCGGATCTTTACCGCCCATTCGAGCGATAAGATCCGGGATCATTTCAGGTTTGATTGTGGCCCGAATTATTTTAAATATGGCCGCCTTTTCTTTTGGCTCGCAATCATACGCACGCCGCAATAATTCATGAACGCTAAGATCGTCTTTGTGTACGCGCAAAATCTCGATTAGCGCAGCCTTGGATACCTCGGGATCTTCGAAGAATTCGAGCAGGCCGTTGGCGTTGTAGGCTGTGCTGCTAGACAAGGCCCAGGCCGTTCCTGAAACAACGCGTTCGTTACCGTCCGCGAGACCTTCCACATACATTTTCAGGTTCTTGTCGTTGACCAGTGCGCCAAGTATGTCGACGAGCACCATGGTATGAGTCTTGTCAGACAGGGCGAGGGCATCAATGATCTTGGGGACCGCCTTGGCGCCGGCCAATTTAAGCTTTTCGACCATTTTTGATGCAGCCGGAGACGCTGGATCCTGCTCTGCAATGAGCTTTCCAAGAATCTGCTCCGAGCGAAACGATGCGAGAAAACTCACCGGATCAGTCCGAATTTGCTGTTTTGTTATCTAGCGCCAATCGTCAATTCGCTCTTGCCCAAGCAAAGAGGATCGATTGAAAGCCCCATTCTTTCGGCCACAAATCGAATCCCAAATTCCCGACGCGGCATTATGCCACATCGGACCCCGCACATTGCCCGCCATTACTGCCTTTCAGCCGCAACCCAGCTTCGTTACAATGTGCCAGCGAAACCCGGTTTAGCGGGCTCCGCAATAGAATTTTACCTAATACAGGCGTGCGAAGTGTGACGGTGTCATCAGAATCAGATGCGAAGAAATTCCTCGAATCCTTTGAGTTAGAAGGGGTTGGCCATGCCCTTGGCGAAGTTGGGCGGATATTGGACCTGACGCTCGCCGACGACATCGTGAGTGCCAGAATTGAGCTTGGTTTTCCAGCCCAAAGCGCACATGCGGCGTTCACTGAGCAGATTTGTAGCGCATTGCGGGCCGAGCTGGGAGCGAGCGACGCCAATATCCGGTTTGAGACCCGGATTACGGCGCATACCGTGCAGGGCAATCTCAAACCCGTTCCCGGCGTCAAGAATATTATTGCCATTGCGTCCGGCAAAGGTGGCGTCGGCAAATCCACAGTGGCGACAAATATCGCGTTAGCGCTGGCGAATGAGGGCGCGTCTGTCGGTATGCTCGATGCCGATATCTATGGTCCAAGCCAACCTCACATGCTCGGCCTGGTCGGCAAACGACCGATTAGCGAGGACGGCAAATCGATGCAGCCGCTGTCAGGGCACGGCCTGCAGGTCATGTCGATCGGCTTTCTCATCGATCCGGATCAGCCAATGGTGTGGCGTGGCCCAATGGTAACCTCGGCACTGAATCAGCTCATCCATCAGACGCAATGGGACGATCTCGACTACCTGATTGTCGACATGCCTCCGGGTACGGGCGATATCCAGCTCACATTGTCGCAAAAGGTGCCCGTGTCAGGAGTCGTCATCGTTACCACGCCACAGAATATTGCGACACTCGACGCGCGCAAAGGGCTTGTCATGTTCCGCAAGGTATCGATACCCGTGCTCGGCGTCGTCGAAAACATGAGCATGCATATTTGCTTGTCGTGCGGTCATGAAGAATCGATATTTGGTGCCGGAGGGGCAGAGCAGATGGTTGCAGATTTTGACGTACCGCTTCTCGGTCGGCTGCCACTCGATGCGCGCATACGCGAGCAGACGGATTCGGGAACGCCAACGGTGATCGCGGCACCGGAGTCGGCCCCTGCGTTGGCGTATCGCGAAACGGCACGACGCATCGCGGCGGCACAGGCGGCGCAACGCACAGACTACAGTTCGAAATTTGGCAATATCGTCGTCGAGGAAACATAGTGAGCATCAAATCGGACCGCTGGATACGCCGCATGGCGAATGAGCAGGGCATGATTGAGCCGTTCGAGCCAGGTCAGGTTCGCGACAACGGCAATGGGCCGATCGTATCCTACGGCACGTCGAGTTATGGCTATGACGTGCGCTGTGCCGATGAATTCAAAATCTTCACGAACATCAACTCGGCTGTGATAGACCCCAAGAATTTCGATGCAACGAGTTTTGTCGATCTCAAGAGCGATATTTGTGTCATTCCACCCAACTCTTTTGTGCTGGCGAGGACCATCGAGTATTTTCGTATTCCGCGTAACGTGCTGACGATTTGCCTCGGAAAATCGACGTACGCGCGCTGTGGCATCATCGTCAACGTGACGCCACTCGAGCCGGAGTGGGAGGGGCACGTGACGCTGGAGTTTTCCAATACGACGCCATTGCCGGCGAGAATCTATGCGCACGAGGGTGTCGCGCAAATGCTGTTTTTCGAGTCGGATGAAGCTTGCGAAACGTCGTACCGGGATCGCCAGGGTAAGTACCAGGGTCAAACGGGCGTTACGCTACCCAAAGCTTAGGGATTTGCTGAATGGGTCTGAGCTTCCCTAAAACGTCTTAACGACTGGTTCCGCGGACAATTGTCCGTCGATCCATGTCTGACCGTCACGGCATTCGACGCGGCCCGAAGCCACCCAATTCGCGGCTTGAGGATAGATTTGATGCTCGATCATTTGCACGCGCGCTGCGAGTTGCTCAGCAGATTCCTGCGGATTGACGGCGAGTCTGCCTTGCAGGATTCCTGGCCCGGCATCCAGCTCTTTGGTCACGAAATGCACGGTGCTGCCGTGCCATGCATCTCCGGCATCCAGCACGCGCTGGTGGGTATCGAGCCCAGGGTGCAGCGGTAATAACGCTGGATGTATATTCAGAATCCGGCCGGCGTAGCGCTCCACGAAGCCAGCGCTCAGAATGCGCATGAAACCGGCCAGTATCAGCAAGTCCGGCTTCCAGTTGGCCAGTTCTGCAGCAACTGCGCTGTCGAATGATTCGCGATCCGCGAATTTGCCGTGCTCGAGACATGCCGTTGCGATGCCGGCATTCCTGGCCCGCACCAGGCCGTAGGCATCCGGCCGGTTGCTGAATACGACCGATAAATCGAGAGCCAGCTGGCCGTCGTTTGCCAGATCGATAAATGCCTGCAAGTTGGTGCCCGTGCCCGAGATCAGGATTGCGGTTTTGCAGCGCAGCGGCATCAGACGTATTGCACTGTCCCTGGGTCGCCGGCGTTGGCAGAAACGATACGACCGATATGCCATGCATCCTCGCCATGATCGCGCAATGCCTGTAGAGCGCCGTCGAGCAGGTTTGCAGCCACTACTGCAACCATGCCCACGCCACAATTAAAGGTGCGGCGCATTTCGTCTGGCTCGATGTTGCCGTATTCGGCGAGCCAGTCGAATACCGGCCCTTGCTGCCAACTCGATAAATCGATTTCCGCATCCAGCGCGCCGGGCAATAGCCGCGGAATATTCCCGGTGATGCCGCCACCGGTGATGTGTGCAAGCCCTTTGATATCCACTGTCTGCAGCAACGCAAGTATCGGTTTGACGTAAATGCGCGTCGGCACCAGCAGGCGTTCCGCCGCCGGCATGCCCTCAATCTCGACATCATTTGCGCGCTCGAGCACCTTGCGTATGAGCGAGTAGCCGTTGGAGTGCGATCCGTTGGAGGCAATGCCAATGATAGCGTCGCCGGCTTCGATGGTGCTGCCATCGATCAGGTCTGCGCGCTCGACCGCGCCGACTGTAAATCCGGCGAGATCGTATTCACCGTCTGCATACATGTCCGGCATTTCTGCGGTTTCGCCACCAATCAATGCGGCGCCCGCCTGCAGGCAGCCCTCGGCAATCCCGGCAATCACATCGGCCGCAACCTCGGTGTCGAGCTTGCCACACGCAAAATAGTCAAGGAAAAACAACGGCTCCGCACCCTGGACCAGCACGTCATTGACACACATGGCAACCAGGTCAATGCCGATGGTGTCATGCCGGTTTAGTTGTTGCGCGAGCTTGAGTTTGGTGCCGACGCCGTCAGTGCCCGAAACCAATACGGGTTCACGATAACGATCAGGCGGCAGCGCGAACAGGCCACCGAATCCGCCCAGACCGGCCAGCACTTCGGGCCGCTGTGTTCGCGCAACGATCGGTTTGATGCGTTCGACGAGTTCGTTACCAGCAACGATGTCGACGCCGGCGTCTTTGTAGGTTAGTGGTTTATTGGTCATCGTGGAGTGGCATACTCTGTTGGGGCGATATAATAATGCTTGGGACTGATTGGGGAAACCACCCTTGATAAAAAATAGAAAATTTCTCGGAGTCGAGCTGTGCTGGCGGTGGATGGTCTGTGTCCCGGCCGCGCTATTCCTGGCGCTTGGAGAGATGCCTGAGGCACAGGCGATTGAAATAGCCACCTTGTATACCGCAGAAATACCATTGGACCCGGATGCTGACGATCCTCGCAATGACGCGTATGCCGCGGCGTTGGTCGAGGTTCTGCTGCGCGTCTCGGGACCCGAACTCGTGAATAATCCCGAGGTCATCGAAGAACTGTTTCCGAATCCCGCAGCGTATGTCACTCAATATCGTCCGGGAAGCGACGCATCGTTGTGGGTGTCCTTCGATGGCCAGGCGATCGAAGCGAAGCTGCGCAATGCCGGGCAGACAATCTGGGGGAGCGACCGACCGTTGACCATCGTATGGCTCGCGGTCGATTGGGGACGCGGTGAGCGGGAGATCATCGCGGCTGGCGACCCAAACCATACCTCACAACAAGCGCGTTCCATTGACCGTAATCGCATGCTGCGTGAACGGGTGCTGGAAATTGCTGCACAACGTGGACTGCCGCTGGCATTTCCATTGCTGGACACGACTGATCTGCAGAAGGTCAGTTTCAGCGATATCTGGGGAGGCTTTGACGATCGCGTGCTGGATGCATCGCAACGCTACGAAGCCAATTCAGTATTGATTGGTCGGCTACGGCCCTCGTCGAGCCAGCGCAACCGCTGGTCGTATTATTTTCACACCGACAGGCGTAGCTGGAGCGGCCAGGCGGAAGCGATCATTAACCAGGTCGCGGACTTGCTGGCAGCGGAATTCGCCGTCGGTGGTAACGCACCGATTGAATTGCTGGTGCTCAGCGTTGCCGGAATCGAGTCTATCGACGCCTACGGCGCGGTGCAGCAATTGCTGTCTGGCGTCAGCCTGATCGAAACTTACATGATTGCCGAAGTTTCCGGCGATACGGTTAGCTATTGGGTCGAGGTACGTGGGGGCGCTGAACGATTGCGGCGTGCTTTGCGTTTCAACGGCCTTATTGAACAGGAAAGTACGGATGAGTATGCGGATCCCCAAGCGGCTTCCGCACTTGAGTTTTTCTACAGTCCCTGAGTGTTGTCGCGCATGTCTTTGAGCTGGTTACCGAACGCGATTTCCTTGCTGCGAATCGCACTTGTAGTGCCGATATTGTCGTTCATCCTTGACGACAAGTTCGTCTGGGCGCTTGCACTGATATGGCTGGCCGCATTTTCCGACGGTATCGACGGCTATCTGGCCAGTCGTTTCAACTGGCACTCGCGTCTGGGCGCGCTGCTCGATCCGGTAGCCGACAAACTGCTTGTCGCCGGGACATTCATTACCTTGGCTGTCACGCAGCATATTCCTGTCTGGCTGGCAGTCATCACCATACTTCGCGATGTCATCATCGTCTGCGGCGCGATCGCCTACCACTACATCGTTGGGCCGGTTCACGGCGAGCCCACCCGAATCAGTAAACTCAACACTGCTTTGCAACTACTGTTCTTGCTTTTTGTTCTGAGTCGCGCGGGTTTTGGCTGGCCGGATGAAATCACCATCACCATTCTCGGGGCGGCAATTCTGGTTACGGTCGTGATCAGCGGCGTCGACTATGTCTGGACCTGGGCGTGTCGTGCCCGCAGGAACGTGCAGAATGCGGTCTGATCTGCGGCTCAACTGGCTAATTGCCGTTGCCCTGACCGGGTGGCTGTTGTACCTGCTGGCGCCGGTTCTCACACCATTTATTGCAGCCGCGTTACTCGCCTACATGGGCGATCCACTCGCCGACAGGCTGCAGAAATTCAAAATGCCGCGCACCCTTGCGGTATTTACGGTATTCCTGATCACTTTTCTCGTGCTCGCGTTGCTGCTCTTGCTACTGGGGCCGCTGGTCAAGACGCAGGTCGGTGCCTTGTTCCAGGCTCTGCCCGACATTGCTCATCGGTTCGAGCAGGTCTGGCTGCCGACACTGCTGCAGTGGATGAATGTCGAGTCAGGGGACAACGTCGGTTTCGGTGCATTTCTTGCTCGTTACAGCGATCTGGTCGGCAGCTGGAGCGGTACGATCCTGCTGTCTGTGGGCAAGTCGGGCGGCGCTCTGGCTGCGGCAGTCTTGACCCTGTTCCTGACTCCTATCCTGACTTTTTACATGCTGCGCGACTGGGACACGCTAATGTTGCACCTTAGTGCGCTGATTCCTGCCAGCCAGCGAAAGACAATGCTGGAGCTTGCTCGCGAGACCGACAGCGTCTTGAGTGCGTTCCTGCGTGGCCAAGTGCTCGTGATGTTTGCGCTGGCCATCATCTATTCGGCAGGATTGAGCTTGGTCGGACTCGAATTTGCCATTGCAATCGGTGTAGTGTCCGGGCTCGTTAGTTTTGTGCCCTATCTTGGTTTTGTATTCGGTATTACCCTGGCAGGGCTTACCGTCGCGCTTGAGCCGGACCCTTTCTGGCAAATCGTCGGTGTAATAACGACGTTCACCGTTGCTCAATTGATAGAAGGATCCTTCCTGACACCCAAGCTGGTTGGCGATCGTATCGGTCTGCACCCGGTTCTCGTCATATTCGCTGTCGTTGCGGGCGGGCAGTTGTTCGGCTTCTTCGGCATACTGCTGGCACTCCCGGCGGCTGCGGTTCTGTCGGTGTTGATTCGATTTGCCTATCACCGCTACCTCAAAGAGCACCCTGAGCTGGATGCGGAGCCTGAATGAGTCAGTTGGCTCTGCCTCTGCAACTCGCGGATCATGCGGTATTCGTGAGTTTCCTGCCTGATGGTAATGAAACTCTCGTTGCCACTCTGCAAGAACTCGCCAGCGGTGGCGACGGGCATGGTTGCTGGCTGTGGGGCGCAAATGCGACGGGCAAGACGCATTTGTTGCAGGCCGTTTGCGATGTTGCCGGGGATCGGTCCGCGTACATACCGTTGTCGCTTTTTAATTCGGCAGGTGCCGACATTCTCGATGGTCTTGCGAGTAGAGAACTCGTTTGCATAGACGATATTGACTGTGTTGTTGGCAATGACCTGTGGGAATCGGCCTTGTTCGATCTGTGCAACCAGGTATTCGATGCAGGCGGCCAGCTTGTGGTGTCCGCAAGTTCGTCGCCCAGAGAATGCGCAATCGTGCTGGCAGATCTTGCCAGCCGGCTATCCCGCCTGCCGGTGTTTCAGGTACGGGCCCTGGATGAAAATGAACTCATCGCCGCGTTGCAATTGCGCTCACGGCACCGCGGCCTTGAGCTGCCCGACGTCGCTGCGCGCTACTTGCTAAAACGCAGTCGTCGCGACATGGCCAGTCTCTATGAATTGCTGGATCGACTGGATGTTGCGGCGCTGCGCGCCAAACGGCGCCTGACATTACCGTTTGTACGCGACGTCCTGGAGGGCGTGATCGATTAGTTGCAGGCCAGAGATATACTGAATTGATCAGAGCTTCCCTAGGTGTTGATCGCCAGGCGTCGCGCCACATCCGCGACTCTCTTGCCCAACGCGATTGCCAGGCGCTTTTCCTCTGCAGACAGCTCATCCACATCGCGATTCCACGTGACATGCGTCGCGCCATACGGGGAACCCCCCGTTGTCGTCGAGGCCAGGTCCTCCTCGGAGTAGGGCAACCCGACCAATATCATGCCGTGGTGCAGCAATGGGATGGCCATTGTCAGCAAGGTCGATTCGTTGCCGCCGTGCAGCGATGACGTCGACGTGAATACGCCCGCCGGTTTGCCGCTAAGCGTTCCCTTTATCCAGTCGCTGCCAGTGCTGTCCAGGAAATACTGTAACGCGGCGCCCATATTGCCGAAGCGCGTGGGGCTTCCCATGACAATGCCGGCACAATCTTTCAGGTCTTGCAACGACGCGTATGGAGGGCCGGAATCAGGAACCGAATCCTCTGTCGCCTCCGTGACTGCCGAGACGGCAGGCACTGTGCGCAGGCGCGAGGACATGCCGGGGACAGAGTCCACTCCCTGGCATACTTCGCGTGCGAGCGCCTCGGTGGCACCGTAGCGCGAGAAATACAGCACCAGTATGTCGCTCATCGGCCGAGTAATTCCTCGACGTTTTCAGGCGGGCGCCCAACAATCGCTTTACCGGCTTCTGCATCGACGACGATCGGTCGCTCGAGGACTATCGGGTGCGCCTCGATCCACATGGCAAGCGCGGCATCGTCGTCAAGATCGGGAATATCGCTTGCCACCTTGAACTCGCTTTCTCCCTTGCGCAGCAGGTCCGCGACGGCGATACCCAGCATTCCTGCGAGGCTCTGAATGGTTGCGGCGTCGGGTGTATTGTCAAGATAGTGCACAATCAATGGCTCGATACCCGCGTTATTGATGATTTCCAGTGTCTTGCGCGACTTGGAGCAGCGCGGATTGTGATAAATAGTCAAAGCCATAATAGCTCTCGGCCAGCTCGGTTCTAACGGCGGGAAATTGACTCTAGCAGGCTGTGGCGAAGCCGTCAGGTCCGGATTCTGACTTGACGAGAAGTGGCGTCAATTGGTAGCTTTGTGTGGCTTTCGACCTATTATAAGAATAACGTGGATATCTTCCGAACAGTCTTACTGTTGCTGCTTTGCCTTTTTGCTGCGTGCGAAACTGCGCCACCCGTGCAGGAAATGAGCGACGCCCGGCAGGCCATTGCGGTGGCAAAGGAGGCGGGTGCTGCAGAGTTGGCCGCGTTTCACCTTAACGCTGCGGAAAAGTACCTGGCCAGCGCCGAGAAGAAGCTGAATGAACGCGCTTACAATCAGGCACGTAGCGACGCCAATCAGGCGAAAATGAAAGCGCTGGACGCGCTGCGTGCCAGCGAAGATGTGCAGGACACCGTCGATAACTGAGCGCGACCCCCTTTATGCACGGCTGTTTACGGTCACGGGCCGAGTGCAGGGTGTGTGGTTTCGCGATAGCACGCGCCGCGAGGCACAAGCGCATGGCGTAACCGGATATGCCGTGAATCTTGCGAATGGCGATGTCGAAGTCCTGGGCTATGGTACCCGGGATGCATTGGACCATCTGCACGCATGGCTGCGCAAAGGGCCGCCATTGGCTGCGGTGACAGCCGTAACGGTCAAGACGGTGGACTTTGATGAGCCTGGACTGGCCAGCACGGGATTCACGATTAGATAGAAGCGTGGCTCAGGCCTGAAACCACTTCTTGCTCAGCTTGTCGATGACCTTGTTTGGATACGTGCGTTTGCCCAGGCTGCCGTTGTAGCGTCCCAAAGCGCGGCGCAAGTCGCCGTTTTCCTTATCCAGATAGAAGCGCAATATAGTGCAGCCGTAGCGGAGATTCGTGTCGACGTGTAACAGGTTGTCGTCCGGCCGACCGATCTCGTCCAGCCAGAACGGCATGATCTGCATAAGGCCGATGGCGCCAGCGACCGAGATCGCATAATGGTCGAAATTACTTTCGGTCTCGATGATCGCCAGGATGAGCTCTGGGGGCAACGCGACGCGACTCGCCTCGAGGTGTACCAGTTTGAGAATCTGTATGCGTTCCGCGGGGTCTCTTACCTGTCGCTCGAGACGGCGGGACATGTCCGTAAGCCACACCTCGGCATCGAATCGATCAGTGAAGCTGGCCGTATCATTGGCTGCGGCACGCAGCGCATCGCGTAATTCCGGGTCGGCTTGCGGCTCGGCAGTCGCCATTGCAGCCGTAAGGCAAATGATGAGCACGACGATAGTACCGAGAGAGCGCTGTGGATTCATGGGCTTATATATCATAAATTAATCAATAGTTTACATATTACTCTTGAAGTAATTTGAGAGCTTGATCACGTTTCAGGTTGCGCGATTCCGTGTCCCTGCGGTGGCGATATTCCAGTTCGCCGGCGGCCAGGCCGCGTTCGCTGATCACCAGGCGGTGTGGAATTCCAATGAGTTCGGCGTCCGCAAATTTCACGCCCGGCCGGGCATCGCGGTCATCGAACAGTACGGCCAGCCCCATCTCGCACAGCTCCGCGTAGAGTTCCTCGGCCGCCTCGCGAACATCGGCAGAGCGATGCATGTTGATCGGCACCAGCACCACATCGAACGGTGCCAGCGGCGCGGGCCAGATAATGCCGCTGTCATCGTGATTCTGTTCGATCGCTGCCGCAACGATGCGCGAAACGCCGATGCCGTAGCATCCCATCGATAACACTCGATTCTTGCCGTCGGGATCCTGGACGGTTGCCCCCATGGCGCTGCTGTACTTGTCACCCAGCTGGAAGATGTGGCCAACTTCGATGCCGCGCGCAATGCTGAGTGTGCCTTTGCCGCCAGGTGTCGGATCGCCGGCAACGACATTGCGAATGTCGAAGGTCTCAGTGACGTCAATATCACGTCCGAAATTGGCGCCCTTGTAATGCACGTCGAGTTCGTTGGCCCCGCAGACAAAATCGTGCATGGTCGCTGTTGCATGATCGTAAAACAGCGGCATATCCAGGCCGACAGGACCGGCGAATCCCGGGCCACAACCCGTGGCATCCTGGATGGTTTCCGCACTGGCCATCGTCAATGGAGACGCGACACCGGGTATTTTCTGGGCTTTGACTGCGTTGAGTTCATGATCGCCGCGCAATACCAGCGCGACCGGGCCGTCCACGCCGTCAACGATCAGTGTTTTCAGGGTCTGCTCCGGGCTGATATCCAGCGCCGCGCACAGCGCGCTGATGGTTTTCACGTCCGGCGTTGCAATCTTTTCGAGTTCCTGCCCGGGCGCAGGTCGTTGGCCCTCCGGTCGCAGGGTTTCCGCCGTCTCGACATTCGCGGCGTAATTGTCGGCATCGCTGTAGGCGATGGCGTCTTCGCCGGAATCGGCCAGGACATGGAATTCCTGCGAGCGGTTGCCGCCTATTTCTCCGGAATCCGCATCCACGATCCTAAATTTGAGACCGAGGCGTTCGAAAATCGTCGTGTAGGCGGTATGCATGCGGTCGTATGACGCATCCAGGCCGGCCTGGTCGATATCGAAGGAATAGGCATCCTTCATGATGAATTCGCGCGCCCGCATCACGCCAAAGCGTGGCCGGATTTCATCGCGGAACTTGGTTTGAATCTGGTAGAAATTGACTGGCAGCTGCTTGTAGCTGCGCAATTCGCGGCGTGCGATGTCGGTGATGACTTCCTCATGGGTCGGCCCAAAGCAGTAGTCGCGTTCATGGCGGTCGTGCATGCGTAATAACAACGCCCCGTATTGGTCCCAGCGCCCGGATTCCTGCCAAAGTTCCGCCGGCTGCACCGCGGGCATCAATAATTCGAGTGCGCCGGCGCGATCCATTTCCTCGCGGATGACGGCCTCAACCTTGCGCAGCACGCGCAGGCCCAGCGGCATCCAGGTGAACAGGCCCGAGGCCAGACGGCGAATCAGGCCAGCCCTCAGCATTAGCTTGTGGCTGACGACCTCTGCATCTGCAGGAACTTCTTTAAGTGTCGTTAGCCCAAATTCCGAAAACCGCATTGCGAGTAAACCCTAAAGTCTGTGAGGCGCGCATTCTAACCGCATTGACCCGGCAGCCAAAGCCGTGGATCGTCCAGTGCCACATGATAGGCTAACGCATGATTTTCTCCGAGCAACGGCGTCGCGCGTATCTTCAGGCTATGGGCATCGATGTCTGGTTGCCACGAGACTCGATTCCAGGTGACGCTACAGTGCCGGGAGAAGACACAGCTCCGTTGGACTGGGACCAATTGCGTCATTGCGTCTCAGGTTGCACGCGCTGCGAGTTATCGCAGAGTCGTACGCAGACAGTATTCGGTGTCGGCAATCCTGATGCCGACTGGATGATTATCGGTGAGGCGCCAGGGGCAGAAGAGGATCGGCGCGGTGAGCCCTTTGTAGGTCGCGCCGGGCAACTTCTTGACCTGATGCTGCATGCTATTGGCCAGCGACGGGAATCTGTTTTTATCGCCAATATTCTCAAGTGCCGGCCACCCAACAATCGCGACCCGAAGCCAGCCGAGGCGGCAGCTTGCCGGCAATATCTGGATCGCCAGATTGAGCTCATCCAGCCGAAAATAATTTTGGCCGTGGGCAAAATAGCCGCGCAGAACCTGCTCGAAAGCGATGCAACCATCGGGCGCATGCGCGAGCAGCAGCACGAACAGCCACACGGTGCCGCATATGAACTCAAAGGCATTCCGCTGGTGGTGACCTACCATCCGGCGTATTTACTCAGAAGCCCATCGCAAAAGAGTAAATCCTGGCGCGATCTGTGCCTCGCGGCACGCCTGGCCGAGGAGTACAGCGCGTGATCATGCCCATCGCTGAGCCACCGGTTACGATTCGGGAGATGAGTCACGATGATCTGGCCATGGTGTCGGACATTGAGCGCCGCAGCTACGAGTTCCCGTGGAGCCATGGCGTATTTCGCGACTGCCTGCTGGCAGGATACAAGTGCATTACGTTGATACGCGATGAGCAGGTTGCGGGCTACGGCGTTTTGTCCGTTGCGGCGGGCGAGGCTCATATCCTGAATCTTTGCGTTGATCCTGGTTGCAGATCACTCGGCCTCGGCGAACGCCTGCTTGATGAAATGCTGTATCGGGCACGCTCGGCACTCGTTCGAGAGATATACCTGGAGGTGCGCCCGTCCAACGAAATTGCGCTGCTGCTTTACCGCAAGAAAGGCTTTGTTCAGATTGCAGAGCGCCCGGCTTACTACCAGTCGGATGCGGGGCGGGAGGACGCGGCCATTCTCGTCAAGAAGCTTGTTTTCGACGACGACTAAACCACTTGTTTCGTCACGGGTACTATTCGGCTAGACTGCGCCGCCTCTGAATCCAGACTACTTCAATGTCCGATATCAACCAAGAAGTCAGCAGGCGCCGTACGTTCGCGATCATTTCGCATCCGGACGCGGGCAAGACGACGCTCACCGAAAAGCTGTTGCTCTACGGCGGCGCGATACAGCTTGCCGGTACCGTCAAGGGCCGAAAAGCGAGTCGCCATGCGACGTCTGACTGGATGGCGCTGGAGCAACAGCGCGGCATCTCGGTGACATCGTCGGTCATGCAGTTTCCATATGATGGCTACGTGATCAATCTGCTCGATACGCCGGGCCACGAAGACTTCTCCGAAGATACCTACCGTGTTTTGACGGCGGTCGATTCCGCATTGATGGTTATTGACTGCGCCAAAGGGGTGGAGAAACGCACCGTTAAACTCATGGAAGTCTGTCGTTTGCGCGATACGCCTATCATGACGTTTATCAACAAGCTGGATCGAGATGGGCAGGAGCCGATCGATTTGCTCGATGAGATCGAGGCGGTGCTCAACATCCAGTGCGCGCCCATTACCTGGCCGATCGGCATGGGACGATCGCTCAAGGGCGTCTATCATTTCTTGCAGGACCGTATCTACATTTATGAACGCGTCGGGCGGCAAAAAGCGTCCGCGCGGACAGTCATAGAGGGTATCGATAGCGATGCGGCGACGCAGGTACTCGGCGAAAATGCGGCTGCATTTCGTGAGGAGATCGAACTTGTCCGCGGCGCCTGCCCTGAGTTTTCTGTGCAGGAATATCTTGCCGCCAGGCAGACGCCAGTATTTTTTGGTGCTGCGATCGGAAATTTCGGCGTTAAGGAATTGCTTGACGAATTCGTGCTGCACGCGCCGGCACCGCTTGCTCGCGAGAGCGAGCAGCGTATTGTGCAGCCCAACGAGGAAAAATTTTCGGGATTCATCTTCAAGATCCAGGCCAATATGGATCCGGGACATCGTGATCGCATCGCATTCATGCGCGTTTGCTCGGGCGTATATCGCAAAGGAATCCGTACGCTCCATGTGCGCTCTGGCAAGGAAATGAAAATCCCCGATGCGATTACTTTCATGGCAGCGGATCGCCAGCACACGGAAACGGCCTATGCCGGTGACATTATCGGCATCCATAATCACGGTACGATCAATATTGGCGACAGTTTCACAGAAGGTGAGGAGCTGCGTTTCATCGGCATTCCGAACTTCGCCCCCGAGATATTCCGGCGTGCGATTCTGAAGGATCCGCTGCGTCTGAAGGCATTGAAAAAGGGCCTGGCGCAATTGTGTGAGGAGGGTGCTACGCAATTATTCAAGCCGCTGTGCAACAACGATCTGATTTTGGGCGCAGTTGGGCCATTGCAGTTTGAAGTTGTGGCCCATCGGCTGAGCGATGAATACAAAGTTGAATGTCAGTTTGAGGCGATCAATGTTGCAACGGCGCGTTGGGTGGAATGCGATGATGCACAGATGCTCAGCGATTTCGGGCGTAAAGCGCATGACAATCTTGCACTGGATCACGGCGAGCGTCTGGTCTACATTGCCCCTACACGGGTCAACCTCAACCTGATCGAGGAGCGCTGGCCGGAAATTGCCTTTCGCAAAACGCGAGAGCATTAATCGCCTGACCTTATGGTCTGAGGTACGAGTTTGTCGCGATTACCGTTTCTGAATAAGAAAGTCATCGCTTGGGCGTTTTACGACTGGGCGAACTCTGCATTTGCACTGAGCGTGCTTGCGGTTCTTTTCCCCCTGGTACTCGGCAACTATTGGAGCGCTGGCGATGATGGCGCCGCGGTCACTGCGCGACTGGGTTGGGTGACGTTTGCGGCCAGCGCTGTGGTGTGTGTGACGGCGCCAATATTCGGCACCATTGCGGACGCCGGCGGTTACCGCAAGCGCTTTTTGTTTGTGCTTGCAGTCATCGGCGCTGTCATGACAGCCGCGCTTGGGCTGGTCGGGGAAGGCAACTGGCCGCTCGCACTGGGCGTGTACCTCATCGCTTCGGTGGGCTTTTATAGTTCGACCGTGTTCTACGATTCGCTGATTATCGACGTTGCCGAACCGCGCTACTACAGCATGGTTTCGACACTGGGGTTCGCGTTAGGCTACCTTGGCGGTGCCGCCTTGCTGGCGCTGCACCTCTGGATGCTCAAATCTCCTGAAAAATTCGGCATGGCGAATACGAGTGAGGTCTTCAGTTTCGCGTTCGTTTCGGTTGGCATCTGGTGGCTCGTGTTCCTGCTGCCGCTGCTGTACTTTGTGCCCGAACGTCATAGCGCGATAGAGGTAACCCGCGGCGCAATTCGAGCGGCGTATGGGGAACTCAAAGCAACGATGCTCGAAGTCCGCAAATACCGCAACGTTGTTATTTTTCTCGCCGCTTACTGGTTGTACATCGGTGGTGTATTCACCGTGATCTTTATGGCGGTCAATTTTGGACAGCGTCTTGGTTTCGATGATCAGGATCTCGTCATGGCATTGCTGATTACTAATTTCATTGGCTTCCCCGCGACACTGCTGTACGGAGCGATTGCACAACGCTTCGGGCCGAAGCTCGGCATCTACATCGCACTGCTGGCCTATATCGGCGCCTGTATGTGGGCGATTACAATGACGGAAGTACGAGAGTTTTACATCATGGCGATTATCATCGGCCTGGTTCAGGGCGGTGTGCAGGGACTCAGCCGATCGTTGTACGCGTCGCTAATTCCATCCGACCAGCCAGGTGAATTCTTTGGCTTCTATAGCATGGTGACCAAGTTCGCCCATGTCCTCGGCCCGGCGATGGTCGCCGTGGCAGCGACGCTCTGGGATGATCCGAAATGGGTATTGCTGACCCTGATCCCACTGTTTGTGTGTGGAGCGGTTTTGTTGGGGCTGGTGCGCTTAACCCCGGCGGTTGCTGCAGGCGTTAGCCGATCGCAGTGACTGCGTTTTTGAGCCGCAGCAGCGATGCATCGTCGGCGGGACCGTAGCGCGCGTCAAGATAGGCTGTAATCACGTTGTTCACTGACTGCCTGTCCAGTGTGCCGTCCACGGCTACACGGCGCGCAAAGTCTGCGGCCGTTTCGCCAAGGTGAGGCTGCATGCCAGTCTGTTTTACGAAACGCCAATACAGAATCGCAGCACGGTCTTGCGCAGGCTTTCGATAACGCAACATCAGCAGTCCGCTGATCAGAATGATCAGCGCGATGACGATCGTCACCAGCGTCAGCATCATTTTGCGCCAGTCGGGATTCTGCATGCCGAGCCATTCCATGAACTTCTTCTGCGTATCAGGGCCATAGCCGAGCACCCAGTCATTCCACCTGGCATTGAGCGCATCCAGAGTCAACGACAGCCTGTGCAGCAATTGCGACGAGGCTGCAAATCCCCAGGTTGCGCCAAGGCCGTCAAACGCAACATCGAGCGTGCCGTAGTCGATGCGTTCCGGCGCAACGGCCGCCGTAGGATCGACCCGATACCAGCCCGTTTCCGGAAGCCAGACTTCTGTCCAGGCGTGCGCGTCCGACTGGCGTACGATCAGGTGTCCACCGAGTGGGTTGATTTCGCCGCCTTGATAGCCGAGGACAATACGCGCCGGGATTCCGGCGCTGCGCATCAGGAACGCGAATGCCGATGCATAGTGCTCGCAGAATCCCCGTCGTGTATCGAACAGGAATCGATCGACGGGGCTGCTGCCCAGTGGCGGTGGCTCAAGTGTGTAGTAGTACTCTTCATTATGAAACTTCGCGAGCACGGCTTCGATGTACGCAACATCGGAACCCGTTGCCGAGCGCATTTGACGCGCAAGTTCCGCTGCTCGCCGGTTGCTGTTGTCGGGGATCTTTAAATACCAGTCGCGGAACAGTTTGGGTAATTCGGCCTCTATCCGGTAATCGACGTAGGAAACGACTTCATAAGCGACGCGCTGGTCGATCGGGTGAACTCGCATGAGCTGCTGTTGTGGCCCCATGAAAGTATTCTTCAGCGACCACGACATCGGTATATCGATCGCGAAAACCCAGTGCTGGCGTGTTGGCTCGAGTGTTACCTCATACGTAATCGGCTCGCCGCGTACCGCGATCTGTTTACTCGCTGGTGACCCTATCCTGGGTTCCGTCCCGGCCCAGGTACGCCCGTTGAAACTCGTGAGCACGAGGCCGCGCCAATAGCGATCGCGAGGCGCGGGAACAATGTCTGCGAATCTGACGCGGAACGCGACTTCATTTGACATGGATAACGAACTGATGTCGCCTGGACTCATCGTGGCGCTAAGTCCTGATGTTGCGCGACTGGTATCAATGGGCACGGCCCAGAACGGCGTTGCAATGCGCGGGAAAAACACCCACATCACTATCGCCAGTGGCGCGGCGTAGAGCAATAGCCGACTGCCGGTCACAAAACTCTGTTTGGCGGTTTCACTTTCTGCGGCAGACATCCTCAGCCACGCCGTGAGGATCACCAGCGTACTGACTATCAGGTACAGCAACGACCAGAGATACTGCTCGCGCAACAGCGAAGACATGACGAGAAAGATGGATATGAACAGCAGCACAAACTGATCACGGCGCCTGCGCGTTTCAAGCAATTTCAGGCCCGCCATTATGGCGAGTAACGCCGAGCCTGGGCCGACGCCACTGACAGAGGAATAGGTGACGAGCACGCCGAGAAAGCATGCGAGTGCCAGGCCACCACGCACCCAGCGCGATGGCAACAGGCGGCGACGCTTTTCGATGCTGTAGCGCCAGGCGGCACAACCCAGCGATGCAATGGTAATCCAGATCGGCAGGTAGGGCAGATGCGGTGCCAGCGCGAGTCCAAGCGCGCCCAATGTCCAGGGCAGACTTGCGAGTAGCGAACCGTCGGTGCCGCGCGGCTGGGCTTTCATGTCTCGTCCCTGTCGAACAAGGCCAGCGCTTCCAGGCACTGCCGCCGGTGTGTGTCGCCGTGTGCAGGCGCGAACTCCTTGCCGGGAATGCGCAGTCCATAGTCTTCAAGCGTGCGATCTGCGCTGACAATCCAACTCGTCAGTATGGAGAGCCGTTGCTCGACGTCGCCTGCCGCTATTTCGTTGAAGTCGAACCACTGACTGCTCGTGTCAGCACCCGCGAATTGCTTGGAGAACAGCTGGCCACTGCGTGCAAATGCTTTCCACGCGATATGTCGTGGTGGGTCGCCTTCGTTGTATTTGCGTAATCCGGCGAAGTCTTCCTCGCCGCGTGCATCATGCTGTCGGTGTCCATGCGCCACCATGGTCGGTGGCGGCTCAGGTGGCTGCTTGGTGGGGCACGGGTACGCCAGGCCGCGCAGGTCCATGTGCAGCCATGCCCAGGCGCGGAACAACTCAAAGGGAAACAACGTGCGGATACCGAACCGGTTTAGCGACACCCAGCCGCGACTTTGGGTCGCGACCGGCAGCAGAAAAATTGTGCTTTCGCCAGGTTGCAGATCATGTGCATCGCTATGTTCGCTATCGCTGTACAAACGAATGCCGTATCGAGCGCTCTTGGACTGGTTGGTAATGGCGATGCGAAACTGAATGCTCTGCCCCGCGAACACCGCATCGGTGCCGGCAAAAGAGAGTTCCAGCCCGACCAGGTTGCGTTGGCACTGATGCATAGCCACGAAGCCGATGCCGATCAGGATGAAAGTCAGTACGAACGACAGGTTGTTGTTGTAGTTCATCGAGCCCAACAGCATGGCGAAGACCATAATGGCGAACACCAGACCGACACCGGTTGGCAAGATATAGACGCGGCCGGGCCGCAGTTTGGTGCTTAGCGCGTCGATACCCTGGCGCTTGCGAGCCCAGCGACGAACGCGCCGCGTGGCGCCGCTACGAAGAGTGTCCAGCACTCTTGCGGGGCTAGGGAATGGCCACTGAATCGAGGACATGCTGGCAAAGTTCGGCTGGGCTGCGGAATCGTGTACTGCCGGCTGGCTTCAGGCGATGGCCCGCGACGGCGGCGAAGATGGCCTGTACGTCATCTGGATAGACGCCCGAATGGTTTTCGACATATGCGTGAGCCCTGGCCGCGGCGACCAACGCCTGCGAGCCGCGTGGTGACAGCCCGATATCGATTTCGGCTGACTCACGCGTATGGCGAACCAGAGCCTGAATATAGTCAATGAGTGGCTCGCTGAGGTGTTGTGCTCGCACGGACTTCTGCAGTGCGATGAGCATTTCGGGTCCGGCAACGGGTTCAATTTCCGCGATCATGGCACGCCGGTCGCCGCCGGCAATCAGCTCACGCTCGCTAGCCTCGTCCGGGTAACCAATTTCGACACGCATGAGGAAGCGATCAAGTTGTGACTCCGGCAACGGGAACGTGCCGATCTGATCGCCAGGATTTTGCGTTGCAATGACGAAGAATGGTTCTGACAGCGGCATCGTGTTGCCGTCTACAGTCACCTGGTGTTCCTCCATCGCTTCGAGCAGGGCGCTTTGCGCTTTGGGCGTGGCGCGATTGACCTCATCGGCCAGCACCAGCTGCGAGAAAATGGGCCCTGGCTGAAATTCAAATTTGCCACTGTCTTGCCGAAAGACAGAGACTCCGACGACATCAGCGGGCAACAGGTCGCTCGTAAACTGAATGCGGCGAAATTCGAGTCCAAGCGTGTGTGCCAACGCCTGGGCCAGCATTGTCTTGCCCAACCCGGGCAGGTCTTCGATCAACAAGTGACCGCGGGCCAGCAAGCAGGCCAGGGCCAGCGCGATCTGGGGATCCTTGCCGAGTATGATCTTGCCGAGTGTTTTTCGGGCCTGCAGTATCGTGTTCCGCTGTGCATCTATGCCAGTGGGTAACTGCTCCAGTGTAATGCCACGCTGCATGCCATGTTCCTTGGTAACTGGTTTGGTAGGCCTATGCTACCGACATCGTTACCGATACACGCAGCATTTGCACTGGCTCACCCGTCAGAGTGTGATGCAGTGCTCAGAAAGTGACCGGTGTCAGTCGAGCTGGTCCAGTTTTTCGAGTTGTTCAGTGAGCTGTGCGATGGTCTTTTCAAACTCCACAGCGCGCGTTCGTTCTTGTGTGACCACATCAACGGGCGCATTGTTCACAAAATTCTTATTGCCAAGTTTGCCCGTGCTACGGGCAAGATCAGCGCGTGCCTTGTCTTGCTGTTTCAGAAGACGTGCATGTTCCGCTGCAACATCAATAATTCCTTTCATGGCGACCAGTAAGCGCATATCGCCGTGCAGTGCCGTTGCCGATGCCTGCGGTTCTTCACCGTCGGCCAACACGGTAATGGACTCAACCCGGCCGACTCGTTGCAGCAGCAGCGCATACGCGGCACTGCGTTGCTGATCCCGATCGCTGGCACCCTGTAACACTACAGGCAATGGTTTGCCCGGTGATAGGTTCATTTCTCCACGAATCTGACGAATTCCCAGAATGAATTGCTTGACCCACTCGATGTCTGCGACTGCATCTTCGTCTTCTGCGTCACTCGAGGTTTCAGGGTAGGGACGCAGCATGATCGTTTCGCCATCGATATTCGCCCGCGGCGCAATCTGCTGCCATATTTCCTCGGTGATGAACGGCATGAGCGGATGTAACAATCGCAGTATCGATTCGAGGACATCGACCAAAGTTTGCCGAGTACCCCTTTGCAATGCATCTTCTACTCCATCCGTCTGCAGCACAGGCTTCGATAATTCCAGGTACCAGTCGCAAAACTCGTGCCAGGTGAATTCGTAAATGGCCTGCGCCGCGAGATCAAGGCGATACGTTGCGAAGTGCTCGTGCATTGCGCCTGTAGTGTGATTAAGACGAGATCTGATCCAGCGATCTGCAGCGCTGAACTCAACATCGCCAGTGGTTGGTGCTGAGGTATTCATCAATACGTAGCGGGCGGCGTTCCACAACTTATTGCAGAAGTTCTTGTAGCCCTCGATACGTCCCAGCTCGAAGCGGATGTCCCGGCCTGTTGTCGCAAGGGCGGCAAATGTGAAGCGCATGGCGTCGGCGCCGTACCGACCGATGCCGTCAGGAAACTGCTCGCGCGTCACTTTCTCGATTCTCGGCGCCAGGTGTTCTTGCATCATTCCCTGCGTGCGTTTCAATACCAGAGTGTCGAGATCGACGCCGTCGATCAGGTCGATAGGGTCGAGAACATTGCCCTTCGATTTGGACATCTTCTGACCTTCCTGATCGCGAATCAGGCCGTGTATATAAACCTCGCGAAACGGGACGTCACCCGTGAATTTGATACCGAACATGATCATGCGCGCGACCCAGAAAAATATTATATCGAATCCGGTAACGAGAACATTGCCCGGGTAAAACTGCTCCAGCGCGTCGTTCTTTTCGGGCCAGCCGAGTGTGCTGAATGGCCATAGCGCAGACGAGAACCAGGTATCCAGAACGTCGTCGTCCTGCCGCAAAGCGATATCTTTGCCGAGCTTGTTCTTATCACGCACATCTGCTTCCGAGTAGCCGACATAGACATTGTCTTCGTCGTCATACCAAGCTGGAATTCGATGCCCCCACCAAAGCTGCCGGCTGATGCACCAGTCCTGAATGTTGTACATCCAGTCGAAGTAAGTCTTGGACCAGTTTTCAGGCACAAATCGAATCCTGCCGCTCTCAACAGCCTCGATTGCCGGTTTCGCCAGCGGCTCGATTTTCACATACCACTGATCCGTGAGATACGGCTCAACAATGCAGTTGCTGCGATCGCCGCGCGGTATTTTTACAACGTAGTCTTCGATCTTCTCGAGCAGATCGAGCTTTTGAAACTCGGCGACAATCTTTTTGCGCGCGTCGAAGCGATCCATGCCGCGATATGAATCCGGTACTGCGTCGTTTAGTGCCGCGTTATCGTCGAAAATGTTGACCATCGGCAGGTTGTGTCGCTGGCCGATTTCATAGTCATTGAAATCGTGAGCCGGCGTTATTTTTACACAGCCAGTACCGAAAGCCGGGTCGACATAGTTGTCTGAGATGATCGGTATACGGCGGCCGACTATCGGCAAAACGATCTCCTGGCCGACCAGGTGTGCGTAACGATCATCCTGCGGATGCACGGCTACCGCGGTGTCGCCGAGCATCGTTTCAGGACGCGTGGTCACAACGATGAGGTGACCCTCTCCGGACGCCAGCGGGTAGCGGAAATGCCACAGGTGGCCATCCTCGTCGTTGGACAATACTTCCAGGTCGGACAATGCCGTATGCAGCACCGGGTCCCAGTTCACGAGTCGCTTGCCGCGATAAATCAGCCCTTCGTCGTGTAGCTGCACGAAAGCCTTACGCACCGCAGCCGACAAATCATCGTCCATCGTGAAGCGGTCGCGTGACCAGTCAACGGAGGCACCGAGTCGGCGAGTCTGATTGGCGATCTGCCCACCCGATTTCTCTTTCCATGCCCAGACACGCTCCACAAACTTGTCGCGGCCGAGTTCGTGTCTTGAAAGCCCCTCTTTACTCAACAGGCGTTCGACCACCATTTGTGTCGCAATGCCGGCGTGATCCATGCCGGGCTGCCACAGTGTACGGTGGCCTTTCATGCGGTGATAACGTGTGAGTGCGTCCATGATCGTGTCCTGGAACGCGTGGCCCATGTGCAGTGTGCCCGTAACGTTGGGCGGCGGAATCATGATGCAGTAGGGCGCGCCGTCGCCTTGCGGGGCGAAATAGCCTTTCTGCTCCCAGCGTTCGTAAATGCGCTGCTCGATATTTTCGGGTTGGTAGGACTTGTCCATCAGACGTTGTGCGTTTTGATATCGTTACCGTGTTCGCGGTATTCGGCGAAGCGTTTCCGGCCTTGTGACCTGCAATTTTCGTCGCCGGTTATGAGTTCAGCGATGCGCGGAAAGGTCTCTGCGAATTTCGGTATTTCATCGCACAGGTTAATCAGGAGATCTCGCGGTGTCACTGTATCCGTTTCGCAGCCGATGGTAACCGGTGTGGTGACACCGTCGGCGGCGAATTCGTGAGGTACGAAACTGCCGTCGCGAAACGTCCACAAGAGCTTATCGAGGCGCTCGGCGTCGTCCCGGTTTTGCGTATGAATATAGACGGTGTTCTCGAGGCGATATGCCTTTTCCGCCAATCGACAGGCCAGCATGTAGCGCGCATGTTCATCGACCCGGTCGAGAACGTAAAAGTCGACTCTTGCCACGAAGTTCTAGGGCAGCGCGTTGGCGCGCGCCAGCAGCACTTCACTGAGCATTGCGACCGGCCGACCGGTGGCGCCTTTCTTCGCGCCGGTTTTCCAGGCTACGCCTGCAATATCAAGATGCGCCCAATTCAGGCCGTTAGTGAATCTGCCCAGAAAACAACCCGCGGTGATCGAACCGCCGCCTGATCCGCCGATATTGGCCATGTCGGCGAAGTTGCTTTTCAGTTGCGCGTTGTAGGGCTCGCCCAATGGCATCGGCCAGCCGAGATCTTCGGCACGGTCACCTGCGGCAACAATTTCGGCCCTCAGGTCATCGTTGTTCGACATCACTGCGCAGCGATGATTGCCCAGCGCGACCACACAGGCGCCTGTCAGGGTCGCGACATCAATGATCGCAGCAGGCTTGAAGCGTCGCGCGTAAGTCAGAGCATCGCAAAGTATCAGGCGGCCTTCGGCGTCGGTGTTTAAAACCTCGATCGTTTGTCCGGACATGCTCTTGACGATATCGCCGGGTCTGGTCGCCTGGCCGCCGGGCATGTTTTCGACGGCGGGTACGACCACTGTCAAATTGATAGCCAGTTTCAGTTTGCTGATCGCAGCCATTGTGCCAATGACACTGGCAGCGCCGCACATATCGAACTTCATTTCATCCATGCCGGGTCCGGGCTTCAGGGAGATGCCCCCGGTATCGAAGGTGACGCCTTTGCCGACGAGTACGACGGGCTTGTCACTGCCGGCGCCCTTGTATTGCATGATGATTAATTTCGCTGCTTCAACGGCGCCCGCGGTTACCGACAACAATGAGCCCATGCCGAG
This sequence comes from Pseudomonadota bacterium, assembly GCA_022573655.1. GTDB lineage: Bacteria > Pseudomonadota > Gammaproteobacteria > Steroidobacterales > Woeseiaceae > UBA1847. Next base: position 8,792 of record JACZTO010000017.1, on the reverse strand, counting down.
GCGCTTCATCTCTGTCTCAGTCACAATGCGAGTGGTGAGGCGACTGTTGCCTGTCGCGAGCTTCTTTGCTGTGCGGGCCAAATAGCCTGGCGTGCAAATGTTGGCAGGCAGATTGCCGAGATCTTTGGCCAGCGACATACCCGTGACGATTGCATCGCCGTGAGTGGCGCCGCGCATTGCCTTGCTGGCGTCGCCCTGTTTTGCGATCGCCAGGCCGATGTTCTTCAATGGCATAGCAGGCTTCTTGCGGCCGCTCTTCATCTGTGTGAAGCGGTACAGTCTGTCACCGATTGTTTCGACGGTATGGCGTGCCAGGTAGTACGGGTTGCTGTCCCCAACTGGCTCCAGTGTAAGGCAGTTCAAAATCTGCTGTGTCCTGGTATTTGCAATGGCTCCTGTTGCTGCTGCCACGGCCTTTTTGAAATGCGTCGCGTCAAACGCTCCCGGCTTGCCCAGGCCGACAATGGCTACGCGTGATGCTTTGACGCCGGATACCCGGGTGAGAACCGAACATCGGCCGAGTTGTCCTGACACGTCACCGGACCTGATCAGTTGGCGTATCTCTCCTTTGCTCGCGGCATCAATATCGGCGGCTCCGATCCCCAGTCTGCCACGTTCATAAACGCCGACAATGACGCAATCAACTGCCCGGCGCGACGCTTTACTCGTAGTCGTAAAATATTTCATAAATTCCTGATCCGTCGTCTTCCTGGTCGGGGGCTGTCACGGGCAAAACAAAAGCGGTAGTCTAACCGTTTCAGCTACCCGCAGCTACGTCATTCCCGGACACCGATGAAGAGCATTCTCGATCGTTATATATTTCGCGAAGTGGCTATAACCTGGCTCGGGGTCACGATGGTCTTGTTGCTTATTCTGCTCACGCAGCAGTTTGCCCGGGTCCTCGGTGACGTTGCCAAAGGCAGGCTGCCCAAGAATGCAGCATTTGAAGTCATCGGACTGTCGGCGGCGCAGTATTTGACAATCGTTGTGCCAATTAGCTTGTTCCTGGCCATCATGCTGGCGTTAGGCCGGCTCTATAGAGACAGCGAAATGCCGGCCATGATGGCATGTCGGGTCGGACCTGGGGGCATTTACCGTCCCTTGCTGTGGTTGATTGTCCCCCTGTCACTGGGCGTCGCCTGGTTGTCGATCGAGGGCGCGCCGCAAGCGTTAGTGGCGATCGACCGGGTGGGTGCCGAAGCCCGGCGCCATGCAGACCTCGCGAGTATCGAACCGGGCAAGTTTACAGTGCTTGGCCCGGATCAGGCAGTCGTGTATGGCGAGCGCGTGACGCCAGATGGCCTTATGGAAAAGGTGTTCATGCAGCGGCTAATCGGCGACGGCGTCATCGAAGTGGTTATCGCCGAGCTTGGCGAGATGGTTGAGTCGGACGATCCGAATGTGCGAATGCTGGTCCTGCACAATGGACGACGCTACGAAGGTGTGCCCGGGACACTTCAATTTCGGGTTGTCGAATTCGTCGAGCATGGCATTCCCTATCGTCTGCCGAGTCTGGAGCCACCTGACCCGCGGCCGCGGGCAATGAAGTTTCTCGATCTTATGCGTTCGAGCGAGCTTGAACACGTAGCCGAGTTTCAGTGGCGCATTGGCATACCGTTGTCGACCGTCATCCTGGCGTTCCTCGCGGTGCCTCTGAGCAGGTCTCAGCCGCGGTCGGGGCGTTATGGCCGTATAGCGATCGGGCTGCTCGTGTTCATCATCTATCTGAACATGATGAGTGCCGCGAAAGCGTGGATCGAACAGGCGACAATTTCACCTGCGTTCGGAATCTGGTGGGTGCATGGCGTGATGTTGCTGTTCACGCTTGGATTGCTGGGTGTGCAGAACGGCATGCACAAGCGGTTGTGGCGATGAATAACATTCTCAGCCAGTACATGATGCGCACGATACTGGCCGGGACGGCGATGGTTCTCGTTGTATTGCTTGCGCTCGCCGGTTTGTTTGAGTTTATCGCCCAGCTTGATGACACGCAGGGTAATTATCAGACGTCACAGGCTATTCGTTATACGTTGTTGCGATTGCCGAATCTCGCATTCCAAATGCTGCCCGTCGCGGCGTTGATCGGTTCATTGCTTGGCCTGGGCGCTTTGGCGGGAGGCAGTGAAATCATAGTGATGCGGTCGGCAGGCCTGTCAGTGCGCGAACTCGCCGGAATGGCCGCCGTTTCTGGCGCGGTCATGCTTGTGCTGACGGGGTTGCTGGGCGAATTCATCGGGCCGCCGCTGGACTTCTATGCGCGCAACATGCGTCTGGAGGCTCGCTACGAACAGGACGACGGTCGACTGGGGAAAGCAACATGGGTGAAGGACGGCTCCGTCTATCTGCATTTAGAGCGCGTAAATCCCGATTTCGAGTTCGGCAGTCTGTACATGTACAAGTTCGACGGGGATAGACTTGCAGCGATTGCCATTGCCGAAAATTCCGGTATTGACGAGAACGACAACTGGATACTTGAGAATCTGCGGGAAACGCGCTTCGAGGGAGACGGCGTGCAAGTCACAACGGCGTCTCGGTCGATAGAGTCGTTCGAGGTAAATGCGGAATTGCTGGGCAGCGCACTTGCCAAGCCGCTGAGTTTGTCAGGTCGAGAAATGCTGAGTTATATCGATTACCTGCGCCGCAACAATCTCGATGCGACACGATATGTAACAGAACTGTGGTATCGCGTGTCACGTACCTTTTCCGTCATGATCATGCCGGTATTGTCACTGGCATTTGTCTTCGGCTCATTGCGTACCGGCGGCGCGGGCGGCCGGCTGATGATTGGCGTGCTGGTGGGTCTGATTTACTACCTTGCCAGCGAGACGCTCGCCAATTCGGGTCAGGTATTCGATCTCAATCCCATACTGGTTACCTGGCTGCCGTCCGTATCGTTGGCATTGGTAACACTGTTCGCACTCACGCGAATACGCTGAAGGTATTATTTTTTTATTTTCGGATAGAAGACCAATCGAGTCTTGCTGAGCCGATCGTGCCACGTCAGGTGTTCCTTATCCCAGAGCTGCCAGAAAAAGCCGAGGCCCAACGGGGCCCAGGAAATCAATGCTGCGAAAAATCGAATGGTTGCCGCGGATAAAGAGGGCGGCCTGCCGTCCCGGGATTCGAGTTGCAGCCCCCAGGATTGCATGCCAAGCGTACGGCCCGAGCGTATCCAGAAACCCACAAGAAAGGTGTAGATCGTGATTGCGAGTGCGAATTGCAAGGCCGTGTTTTCATCGCCTTCGATCGCCTCGCCGCCGGCAATTGCAATGAACAGGGTTATGACAAGAATCAAACACGCAGTGATCAGAATCGTGTCATACAAGATGGCCGCCATGCGACGCAGTAATCCGGTGTTGTGCATTTTAGAGGCTCGTGAAATAGTCAGTCATGCGTTTGCGCATGGCGCTGTCGGGCAGATTGCCAAGCCCAGCGCCGAGATTATCGATCATATGATGTGGTTTTGCAGTAGCCGGAATAGCACAGGTGACGGCATGGTGGCTGAGGATAAACTTGAGAAAGAATTGGCCCCAGCTGGACGCAAAGTCCTGGGCCCAGTCGGGCAACTTGCGATTGGCAACGGCGCGAAACAGTGCGCCGCTCTGGAAGGGTCGATTGATCAGCACGGCGATACCCATATTTCTTGCCAGGGGCAATATTCGTTCAGCGGCTTCGCGTTCGCCCAGCGAGTAGTTAATCTGAATGAATTCCGGTTTGTGCTGCAACATTTCAGTCTCGAGTGTGCGTAATGCCCCGGCCGTGTAATGCGTCAGCCCGCTGTAGCGAACTTGGTCTTTGTCCTGAAGTTGGCGAATGGAAGCCATATGTGTCGCCGTATCGCGCAGGTTGTGTACCTGCATGAGATCGATGGTGCCGCTATTCATAAGATCAGCCGAACGTTGCATTTGTGCTGCGCCAGCTGCCTGGCCCTCGGTCCATACTTTTGTTGCGAGGAACAGTTTGCGGCGTGCAGTGCCAGCAGCAATGACATCGCCGATAAGTTTTTCGGAGCGGTTGTACATTGGCGACGTATCGATGACGCTGCCGCCATGCGCGATCAACAGGTCGACGATACTCTTACGTTGTTTGATCGCAGATGGCGTGCTGTTAACATCAAATGCGATGTAAGTGCCAAGCCCAACAACGGGAAGCCTCTCGCCCGTCGCAGGAATGATACCGTGTCGCATCGACATTGATTCATCCCCAATTGCGATTCCAGGCGCGACACTTAGCGTAGCGCCGGCGGCAATAAACAAGCGACGAGTCCATTGCGGTGAACTCATTTTACACCGCTACTTCTGAGTTGTTTCGCCTGGCGTCGATAGTCGCGTCCAAGCCATAGCGTAAGCGCGGTCCAAAGCACCGCGAACGGCAGCATCGCAATGGATATCCCGGTAATGCCAAGTCCCCACATTAGCTTCACACTCCACGTGCCGATGACATCGCTGCCGCGATAAACGGCGGTATCAATAAAGTTCTTGGTCTTGTATTTTTCCTCAGGCGTCACAACCGAATACAACATGTCCGAGGTCGGCTTGCCAAAGCCGAATCCCAGTGCACGCCGAAAAATTGTAAGCAAGGCAACGACGCCAAGCGTCGGTTCGATAGCCAAAAGAGCAAATCCAGCGATCGATGCAATTGGCAGCAAAGACAAAGATATGCCGATGCCGAAGCGCTTGACGACATGCTTGACGACAAGTAACTGGCCGATCAGCGCCAGGGCATTGGTCGCATTATTGATGTTGGAAAAAAATTGCGTTCGCTCGTCCGGATTCGGAATTTCCACTTCGACGAGTTTTGCGGTAAACATGTAAAGCGCAGTGCCCAGCAGGCTCGCGATCACATGTGAAATCGCGATACCGCCGAAATATCTGGAGGAAAAAACATGGGTGATGCCGCTAAACGGATTTCCGCCCAGCGGTTTATTACTTGCCGCGGTATCGGCGTCGGCATGGCCGTGTTCTGCTGCGACCCAGCGACGCAATTTAGCGATGCAAAATACGGCCAGTAACAGCAGTGCCGCGGAGATGGGAAAGAGATTGTGGAATCCTATCGGCTTGACCAGCAAGCTCGTCGCGGCACCGCCGAGCAGTGCGCCAATGCTGCCTCCCGCCGCAATGACACCGAATAGTCGCCGACCTTGCTCGCGGGTGTAGATATCCGCCATGAAGCTCCAGAACACGGAAACTACAAACAGGTTGAAGACGCTGATCCAGACAAAAAATATGCGGCCCAGCCAGACGTAGTCTTTGCCCTGGTCCACGGCGAGCGAGAAAACGACCCAGAAAATCAGGGCATTCGAGGCGAAAAAAAGGTAAACCCATGGCAGGAATACGCGCCGTGGATAACGCGATGCGATCCAGCCAAACACCGGTGCCACAACGAGCATGGTCAGGAAGGTGGCGACGAACAAGAACGGTATCGTGTCGGGACCGCCGCCGACCGCCATTGCCTCTCGAACCGGTCTTATTACGTAGTAGGAAGACAATACGCAGAAGAAATACGCGAACGACCAGACAACGGCCACATGCTCGTGCCGTTCCAGGTCCAAGACCCTGTCGAACAGAAATGTGCGAAACTTGTCGATGAGGTTACTGGCCATATGGCGGGTCATACTAATAGGCCGGCGACAAAAGGCACAGTTGTATTAACGAAATAGTCTAAGGGCGGATTCATTATGGAAGCAGTCGTAATCGTCACAGCGCTGGCACTAATACAGTTCGTTGTTTTTGGAATTCAAGTGAGTCGTATCAGGGGCAAATCCGGCATTAAAGCACCGACAATGACCGGCAGCCCCGAACTTGACCGCATGTTTCGCGTGCACGTAAACACCATGGAGCAGCTGGTGTTGTTCATCCCTGCTCTGTGGCTATATGCGTATTACGTGAATCCGCTTTGGGGCGCCGGAATCGGCCTCGTGTACATCGTGGGCCGGTTTATTTATCGCGCCGCGTATCTAAAAGACCCGAGTGGCCGGACGCTTGGATTCCTGTTGTCATTCCTGCCGAGTACCGTAATGCTGGTCTGGGTACTCGTTGTCGCGACGATATCGTACTTTTAGGAACTTCTCGATAAATCGACGAGATTTGCAGCTGTATCAGGAAGTGCTGCCGATCAATCCTTGAGCCTGGTTTTCATTCAGATCAAGGAGAAGGACGATGGCGAAAAGGAACTTTGCCACGCTTATCGTGGTGGCGGCGCTTGCGCTGGCCGCGAGTGAGGCGCGTGCCCAGCAGATACCGGTGTCGGTTGATGGTTGTGCCAGGTTGGCGCGCGTGATTTATGCAGAAGTATCGGCTGCCGCGCTGTACGGCCCCGGCAAGTCCGGTCCGTGGGTCATCGACCCAGGGCTGGGCGACATTTCCGTTTGCACGCACACGGCGAGAACGGTGTCGAGGGCATTCACAGATGCGATGATGAGCGCCGGAATCGAGGTGTATTGGCGCAACGGTTCGGGTGATCGTGGCGACTACTGCCTTAGCGGTTTTCTCTCGCAGTGCTACCCGGGCCGCGGCACGCGCTTTTTCGTCGGCTACAACGCAAACACGGCTCTTGTGCAGAGGAGCTGGGCGGTGGTTTCGCAGTCGGTCATGCGTGCGATGCACAACCCGTTTAGCAGCGACGAGGTCCGCTTCCGCGACAACGATTTGACACTCAGAATCGGACTCTCGCTGCGTTCAATTGGGACTGTGGACAGGGGTGCTCGGTACGATCGCTAGTTGATAGCTGCTCGTGCTCAGGTTTAGGTTGTAGCCGCTGACTGCAACGTAATAGGCAAGACCGGCGTCCATATTGACGGTCACGCCCTGTTCGCTTTGACTGCCGAGCGGTGTACCGGTAATGGTGGTTTGCGATTGATCGAACACCATAATGTTGAGTACGGCGCTTTCGAGGACTTGATCGCAACTCCCGTCACACAAATACACGCCGTAGCGGCCGCTTTGCGGTGGCGTGAAGACGAAGTGGTCCGTCACGTCGCTGTCGCCGGTAATCGTGCCGGCGATGGCGAGGCCGTCGCTGGTCAATGACACAGGGTTGGCGTTATTCAGCGAGCTGTTCGGTTCGTATTCGCCGATTTGGTGGGCGATGTCCTGACCCGGATTGGGTGAGTACCCGGTCGCGCCGGACAGGCCGGGTTTGCCCGAGACGTTGTTCTCCGCACCGGTGAGACACGCCAGTGCATTAATAAGCGGGAAAAATCCACGCCTGGCTTGTTCGCACGCTTCGGGTTCCTTGTTGCTGCCACAGGCAGCCAGCACGGTAAGCAAACCACATATCACCGCGCGAGAGATTAACTTCGTTACTGCATTTTGAATCCGCATGATCCTGATCCTCAACTAGTGCCACTGTTGGCGGTTACTTGTTGAGGTTATTGTGTGTATTGCAGAAGTCAGATAACTGAGTGTGGTCTGAGGATTAACTGATGAAGTGCTGACGCAGGGCCCGGCCACCAGTATATTGAAACTTTCCGGGGCGCACTCAATCATAGCGTTCTGATCCTTGGCACCAATGTTGGTAATTAAATGATTAAACGGCTATTCCGTCAGGTAGTTGAATCGATTTCAGTAGAAGCCAGGACTGAGACGGGCGCTGGCGATCGCGAGGCTGCTTTGCGCCTTGCGACAGCCGTCCTCTTGATTGACGTTGCACGCGCAGACCAGGTATTTGACGAGAGTGAATTCGATACCATGCTGCAACTCATCGAATCACATTTTGATCTACAGCCTGAGCAAGCTGCGGCGCTGGTCAATGCAGCCAGCGAAACAGCAGAGGACATGGTATCCCTGCATGAATTCACGCAGATTTTGCACAAGCACCTCGATGAAAGTGAAAAAGCGCGAATAGTCTCTTTGCTATGGCAGATCGCCTATGCAGATAACCAGCTCGACAAATATGAGGATGCGTTGGTGCTCAAGATCAGCGACTTGCTCCATGTGAGCCGCGGGCGTGTGATGCGGCTGAAACATGATGCGCAACAACTAGCCGTTTGAACGGCAGCTTTACACGGGTGATTACTCGGGAACTGACAGATGCTACGATACAAATCTCGCACATTCGGAGCTATCACGTGTTGATCGATGTCTTTCTCTTTGTTCTTGCAGCGATTGTGTCTCTCGGATTCGTAATGCTCTGTTATCGGCTGATCAACGGGTTTCTCAGGAGCTTGCTGGATGACCTTTTAGATATGCCGGCGGCAACTTCCTTCTATTCCCGGCTATTGCTGGTTTCAATGGTTCTTATCGCCCTCGCAGGCATCAGTGACGCCTCGTTTGAAGGACTAGGCGAAGACGCCGAGATCATGGAATACATCTGGCAGTTGATTGAATTCTTTGAAGCTGTATTGACTCCGATCCTGTTAATAGTGGGACTCTTTCTGATCGCTGTGACCATCCTGGTTGCTGCGCTGAAACCTCGCAGTGAGCAATGAGGCTTATCTGATATTCGCCTATTTTCTGGCCCTATTGGGTGCGGTACTACTGGCTGGCTACGTCTATTATTCGCTGCATGAAACCTTTGCCGAGCTTGTATCTGATCTGTTGAGCAGTAAACCTGCTCGCTTGCTCAGGAAGATATTTTCTTCGAGCATCTGGTTGATTGCATTACTCGGCTTCAGCACCATTTCGATGACCAACAGTTGTGCCGGGATAACCGAGTACTCAGAAATAATCGTAGACAAGGTATACGTGTATGACCGTGCGCGAGCACAAATATCGGCAAGCGCGATGCAAGTGTTCTGGGGACTCGCGCTATGGGGTCTGGTTGTTTCGATACTAGTAATCGCACAGAAGAGG
>JACZTO010000044.1 GCA_022573655.1 Pseudomonadota bacterium | reverse complement strand
TTTGACGAGCTGGCCCGTGTCAAGATAAAAGTTGCGCAGCGTCATGAATGTACCAAGCCTGGGCTCGGGCACGTCGAGCAGCCGTAACAACATCCGCTCGGCGCGGGCAAAGTCGCCCCGCTCCGCATACTTGATCGCCAGGTTCGGAGCGACCGCGGCGTGCAGCGGATCGATCCGAGCGGCGCGCTCCATGACCCTGAACGCTTCGGCGTGCTTGCCCCGCGCCGAGAGCGCACTACTCAGCCAGTTCATCGCATCCACCATGTCGGGATCCTTCGCCAGTGCTTCGCGGAGAGCCTGTTCCGATGCAGCATAGTCCGGCGGGGTTTGCGCCGACAGCCGCAGACCTCTGGCCGCGAGGGCGCGCGGCAGAGCGGGCTGCAGCGACAGCGCGGTCTCGATCGCTTGTGCGCTCCGCTCCAGGTCGGGTGGGCCGATAAGCAGTGCGATAGCCAGGTGCGCGTGAGCCTCGGCAAAATTCGGGTCCAGTTTTGTCGCCTTCGTGAGTGCCTCGGCGGCGCCCCAGTCGCGTCGCCAGAGCAGATCCCGTCCGACCAGGTATTGCTGATAGGCAACCAGGTCAGGCTCGTAGCTCGAGGCCTGTCGGGGCACGATTTGCGGCACCACGCTGGTAGCCACCATGTCGGCAATCTCGGCCTGAATGGCAAACACGCTCTCGAGCTTGCGGTCGTAGGAACTGCTCCACAGCTGCGCGCCAGTCTCGTCGACCAGCGAGGCCAGGATGCGGAGGTTATTACCGTCCCGGCGCACGCTGCCTTGCAGCAGGTAACGGACGCCGAGCAGCGCGGCGATACGGGGAATGCGGTAATCGCTGCCTTTGAAAGCAAAGGACGAGGTGCGACCGATCACGTGCAGCTTCGCGTAATTCGACAGCTTGTGGAGAATCTCCTCGGAGATGCCGTCGCAGAACGCTTCGTTGTCGGGATCGTTGCTGGTGTTGGCGAAGGGCAGCACCGCGATGGAGTGCTCGAGCTTCTCCGGCGAAGTTGCGGCCGGCTCGTCGCGCGATGCCGCAACCCGCGGTGCACTGACGATACCCTGTACGCCGTCGTAAACGATATACGCCGCAATCAGGCCGATTGCCCCAAGCAGGACGTAGTCCTTGCGCTGCAGCGGCAACGATGTGTGCTCGTCCCCCGTGCCAGCCACGGGTGTGCGCACGACCCCGTCTGCGGTGATGTCGTAGAACCAGCCGAAGACCAGTGCCAGGGGAAAGCCGAAAATGACGGTAGCCAGCAGCACGTTGATGGCGGCATCGGGCAGCCCCCAGGCAGGAAAGAAAACATCGGCGGCCTGCATGATCAGCCAGGCACCTACGATGTAGAGCCCGGCTGTGCGAAACGTGCGCCGCCGGCGCAACTCGCGCACGAAGCCTTTGAGCGAAAAGCCGTTCATCTCACCACAATTATAGCTCGGAGGTCGTTAGCCGGCTCGTTTGGCGACAGGAAATTAGAACTTCTTAATGTCCGCTTTGGGTCGTCAGCGGCCCCTCAGAACTGTACCACCCCAATGGCCGCTATTGAGCGCGAAGCGGACGTTCCAGCTGATTCGTCGTGTAAGTCACTGGTCCTTGGTGTCACAGTGGGTTAATTTTCGACGCTGATTCACAAGCAATCGCACGGAACGATTTCACGCGATGATGAATCGTTTCGGGGCTCCCAAGTTTGCGGAAACTGACGGATAGTGAATGCGCGGTAAACCTTAGGGGAATGGTCGTGGTGGTGCACTGGGCTTGGACTTACTGTGGACTTACATGGGGTCGAGAGCTGACTTTCTGATCCTGAATCTCGTGCTAAGTGATTGATATTATTGGTCGGGGTGAGAAGATTCGAACTTCCGGCCCCTGCCTCCCGAAGACAGTGCCACACTCGTTTGTAATCAAGAAGTTACAGAATAACACCAAATAAAACATTCACATAAGATATTATTTGATCACGTTTGATCACGTTTGATCACGTTACATCACGTTGGATAACGTTCGCACTGTGACAAAAGTGTGACAAGCTGCAAAACGGGAATGCGGTCACGGGGCTGGATAAATGGGAGGCACAGGCTAGATCTTCCTTTGTCGAATTTCCAGTTGCTGTGCGACATCAGCGAAATTCAAACCCTGATGTTTCAGTAGCACCAGGACATGGTAAATCAGGTCTGCGGTCTCACAGATAATTTCCTCAGGATCGCCCTGCGTTGCCGCTAGTGCGACTTCCACGCCTTCTTCTCCGATTTTTTGGGCGATTCGCTGCACCCCCGCATTCACGAGTTGCGCTGTATAACTCCCGCTCGGTTGATGTTTCATGCGATCTTCGATGATGGTTTCGAGCTGACCGATAAATCCAAAGCCGGGCAGCTCGGCGTCATGATCGAAGCAGCTGGACTTCTCCAGGTGGCAAGTGGGCCCGGTCGGGGCCGCCGTCACCAAGAGTGCATCGCCGTCGCAATCGAGCTCGATATCGCGTAGCTTGAGCTTATTGCCTGAAGTCTCGCCTTTGGTCCAAAGACAGTTTCGAGACCGGCTGTAAAAGGTTACCAATTCGCTCGCCTGCGTTGCGGCCAGCGCCTCGGCGTTCATGTAGCCGAGCATCAACACGCGCCCGGTGACGGCATGCTGGACGATCGCCGGTACGAGACCGCCGCCCTTTTCCCAGTCGATATTGTCGTGAAGCGAGGTCATAGGCGCACTTCGACACCGGCGTTTTTTAAATAGCACTTTAAGTCCGGGATATCGATCTCACCATTGTGAAAAACACTCGCTGCCAGCGCAGCGGAAACAGTTGTCTTCTTGAATACTTCTTCGAAGTCCCGCATTTTTCCGGCGCCACCGGATGCGACTAATGGTACGTCGCAGCTCTCTTGAATCGCGGCAAGCTGCTCGATGTCATAACCATTGCGGACACCGTCCCGATTCATGCAATTGAGAACGATCTCGCCGGCGCCGAGTTCCTGTGCCTCAGCAATCCATTCAACTGTGTGGCGCGACGTTGCGGTGATCCGACCGGCGTCGCCAGTATACTGATAGACCTGCCATGAGTTTCCCTCGCTCCGGCTATCGACGCCCAGCACCACGCATTGCGATCCAAACCGTTTCGCCAGGTCAGAAATCAACTTTGGATTTTCCAACGCGGGCGAGTTGATTGAAATTTTGTCGGCGCCGTTACGCAAAATATCTTCGGCGTCCGCAACAGTCCGAATGCCGCCGGCGACACAAAAGGGGATATCGAGCGTTGCTGCCACATGGCTGATCCAGTTTCTATCGACTGTGCGACCATCCGGGCTCGCCGTGATGTCGTAAAACACGAGTTCGTCGGCACCTTGGCGGCAATAGCGGCGCGCGAGCTCGGCAATGTCGCCGACCACGCGGTGGTTGCGAAACTGAACGCCCTTGACAACTTTGCCGTCACGGACATCCAGGCAGGGAATTATGCGTCGTGCAGGAATGCCCGAATCTCCTGTGCAGTGATTTGTCCCTCGAGAAGTGCGCGGCCCGTGATGGCGCCATCTGCGCCGATGCTTCGCAGGCCTTTCAGATCACCGATGTGTCGAACGCCGCCGGCGGCCTGCAGCTGTATGGTCGGATAACGGCCGACAAATTCCGCATAGAGATCAACATTCGGCCCGGACATCGTGCCATCCCGGCTAACGTCTGTGCACAAAACATGCCTGAGTCCGACAGTCTGAAAATCATCGATACATTGCCATAAGGTGATATCGGTAGTCCGAGTCCAACCATGCGTTGTCAAGCGCGGGGTTTTGTCGTCATCGAGGCGAACATCCAGTGCAAGGACGATACGGCCCGCTCCGAACTGCCGACACCAGTCGCGCACGGATTCCGGGTAGGTAACGGCGGCGCTGCCAATAATGATCCGTGCAACGCCAGCGTCGAGCCAGGATGAGATCGTTTTTTCGTCTCTGACGCCACCGCCGAGTTGAATCGCCAAATTCGATTCCCTCGCGATCGCTGCGACGATTTGCCGATTTTCTTGCCGACCCGATCGTGCCCCGTCGAGATCGACAATGTGCAAACAGTCAAAGCCCATGCCCTCGAATTTTCGTGCCACCGCCGCTGGATCGTCACTGTATTCGGTACATTGATCGAAATCGCCCTGAAACAGGCGGACGCACTTGCCTGCCTGAAGATCGATTGCGGGAATAACTTGCATGACTAAAGGTCCAGAAAATTGGCAAGGAGCCGTGCGCCGGCGGCAGAGGATTTTTCAGGATGGAACTGCGTGGCAACAAAATTCTTGGAGGCAGCGACCGCAGTAAATTCGTTTGAGTGATTTGCCGTAGCAAGTGTACCGTCGGCGACCATCAGCGCATAACTGTGAAGAAAGTAAAAGTAACTGCCGCCGACGATTCCTGCGAGCAACTCGTGATCGCCGGAATAAGAAACGCGACTCCAGCCGATATGCGGAACCGGGGACGTCAGCCCGACTTTCAGCTTTTTCGCGGTGCCGGGAATAAGCCCCAAGCAATCCACGCCACCCTCCTCCGAAGCGACAGCGAGCAAGTGCATGCCAAGACAAATGCCAAGGACTGGCTGACTGAGCGTTCGAATCACGCCGATCAGGCCTTGCCGCCGCAGTCTGTCCATCGCGTCCGCAGCAGCACCCACCCCCGGCAATATGACGTGGCTTGCGGTTTTGATAGTCCTGGCATCGGCAGTGATCTTGCTGGTCGCATTGAGCCGATCGAGCGCAAACGCGAGCGACGCGATGTTCGCGCCGCCGTTGTCGATAATGGCAACGGTCTTAAGTGACATGTCGGTTTGGAATACCCTTGGTCGACGGTATGCTATCGCCTTCGCGACGAATCGCCTGGCGCAATGCCCGCCCAACTGATTTGAAACAGGCTTCGACCATGTGGTGCGCATTGTTACCTGTCACGGCGATATGCAGCGTGGCACCTAAGGAGTCGGCCAAGGAGTGAAAAAAGTGCGGGACGAGCTCGGTCGGGAGACCACCGACTTTGTCGCGATTGAACTCGCCATGAAAAACAAAAAATGCGCGGCCGGACAGGTCCAGCGAAACCTTTGCTTCACTCTCATCCATCGGCAGCAGGAAACCGTAGCGGCCAATACCGCGTTTGTCGCCGAGCGCTTCACGCATTGCATTGCCGATACAAATCGCGGTGTCCTCGACGGTATGATGTTCGTCGACGTCGAGATCACCGTCGCATTCGACTTGCAAACTAAAGCCGCCGTGTTTCGCAATCTGCTCGAGCATGTGGTCGTAGAAACCAATACCCGAATGGATTCTGACCGGTTTATCGGCATCGAGGTTGACCACGGCGCGAATCGATGTCTCGCGTGTTTTGCGCTCTACCTGTGACTGCCTCGAACTGACGCACAACGCGTCGGCGACTGCCGACCAGGAAACGCCGTTGCTTACTTGAAATCCTCTAATGCCAATGTTCTCGGCGAATTGCAGATCGGATTCGCGATCGCCGATGACCGCGGACGCCACCACAGCCAAATTGGTTCTCGCCAGATAAGCCGTCAAGAGGCCGGTTGCCGGTTTGCGACAACTGCAACAGGCGTCCGGCGCATGAGGGCAGATGAAAACTTCGTCGAAGACGATCCCCTGCGATTCGAATAGCGACAGCACATGGTTGTGGCAAACATCAAAGTCGTTCCTGGGAAACGATTCGGTGCCCAGTCCATCCTGATTTGAAACCATGACAAAGCGGTAGCCGTGGCCGGCAAGGCGCAGCAAGGCAGGGATCACGCCCGCTACAAGTTTGACTTTGTCGAGCCGATCCACCTGATGGTCGGCAGGCTCCTCGATGAGCGTGCCGTCGCGATCGATGAACAGCACCTTCTCAGACATTTGTGTTTACCGAAATGTTCGACAACACATTGATCAGCATGTCATTTTCATCGGCGCTGCCCACCGTGATTCGGATACAGCCCGAAAGGCCGGCCTCGTCGCTGAAATGACGCAGCAGAATTCCAGCGTCGGCGGTTGCTTCTCTTACTACATCAACGTCATGAAATCGGACCAGCGAAAAATTCGCATCACTTGGCCAGATCCGCTCGACAACGGGCAGTTTCCTGAGTTGCTCTGCCAGTTCATCGCGAGCCGCAACAGTCGCTTTGATGTTCTTTGCGGCAAACGCCAGCCGATTCGGCAGCAAGGCATTCATGACACAGCCGATAACGGGCGTCGAAAGAGCGTACGGTGCAAGGACCCGGTCGAGCAAGTCGATGATTTCCTGACGGGCAACAACACAGCCGCAGCGCGCGCCGGCCAACGCCAGCGCTTTCGATAGCGTTCGCAGCACGATGAGGTTTTCGTATTCATCAAGAAGCTCAGCCACGGAGTTCGAGCGGCTAAATTCAACATAGGCTTCGTCGACCACGACAAGAGATTTGTCGCGCCGCGCCTCGAGTATCGTCAATATCGTTGCACGGGGAATCAGTCGGCCGGTCGGATTGTTTGGTGAGCAAAGGAAGATCAGCTTTGTGTCTGTCTTACAAGCGGCGATCAACGTCTCGCAGTCAACTGAGAAGTCGTCATCCGCAACAAGTGGTGCTTTTAGTACCTGCGCCCCTTGTATGTCTGCGTAGACCTGATACATCGTGAACGTCGGTGGTGTGATCGTAACGCTGTCCTGCCCGCAGCGACAAAATGTCCGAATCAGCAAATCGATGGCCTCGCTACTGCCGCGTGTCACCAGAAGATTCTCGCGAGGCACCGAATACCAATCCGCAAGTCGGGACCGCAGCGCCTCCGGCCGGATTTCAGGATAGCGATTCATCGGCTGATCAAATGGCGTGCCGCTGCCCGACCATGACGCCTCGTTGGCATGCAGTCGGACCGTGTTCGCCATCTGTCCGGCCGATTCGTAGCCGTACAGGCACGAAATTTCCGGGCGGGCAAGATTCGTAATCGTCATGATGCTTTCGCTGCTCTGCCGAACTCAAGCATGCGTTCGCTGATCGCTTGTGCGTGCGCGTCGAGGCCTTCGAGGGTGGCAAGTTCAATGACCGTACTCGCTACTGATGCAAGACCCTCACGAGTCAATTCCTGTACGGTCATCTGCCGCAGGAATTGCTCGACACCCAATCCGCTGTAGGCTCGCGCGAGTCCGTAGGTCGGTAATACATGATTGGTGCCGCTGCAGTAGTCGCCGACAGACTCTGGTGACCACGGCCCCAGAAAAACCGAGCCGGCATTTCGAACGCGGATCAGGACGCCTCGAGGATTGTCGACCTGGAGAAGCAGATGTTCCGGCGCATAGTCATTACTTATCTCAATGGCGGTTTCGATATTTTCGACCCAAATCGATCGACTGTGTTGTAAGGATTTTCGTACGATATCCCGCCTGCTCAATCTCCCGGTCTGTTTTTTAAGCCGCCGGTGAACGCGCTCGATCAGATCGCGGTCGGTGCTGACAAACAGGACTTGTGAATCCTCGCCGTGTTCAGCCTGCGATAGTAAATCGGAAGCGATAAAGTCGGCATTCGCCGATGCGTCGGCGATGATCAGGACTTCCGTTGGTCCTGCGGGAAGATCGATCGCCGCAGCCTGTGGGTCGCCGGCTACGATCGTTTTGGCTGTCGTGACCCAGGCATTGCCGGGCCCGAATACTTTATTGACCTTCGGTACCGATTCGGTGCCATAGGCGAGGGCAGCGATTGCCTGGGCGCCGCCAATCTTGTAAATGCGCTCGACGCCGCCGCGCCGCGCCGCCACGAGGATGCCTGGATCGGCGGATCCATCCGCTCGGGGAGGCGTGCACAGCACGCGTTCCGGGCAGCCCGCGACCGCGGCCGGAACCGTCAACATGATGGCAGCAGAAGGGAGTGGCGCGGACCCTGCCGGTACGTAAAGGCCAACGGAGTCGATCGGCTGACTGATTCGCTGACAGCGAATGCCCGGCATGGTCTCTATGTCGATCGAAGCTGGTTTTTGCACGTCGTGAAATCGAGTGACGTTGCTGATCGCGCGATCGATTGCAGCGATAGAGGCAGAACTCAATTGCTGCTCGGCTTCTTTGAACTCGGTCGCGGTAACGGCGAACATCTCCAGCCGCGCACCCTCGTGCTGCCAAGTCAGTTCCTTGAGGGCGCGATCGCCGTCCTGGCGCACCTGGTCGATGATTTTTTGCACATCGACCGTCAATGACTCGTTCGCCGGCAGGGCAGGGCGCTTGAGAACAGCGTGTCGCTGGTCGGCTGACAATTCCTGCCATGTGAGTATTTTGAAGTTCACGGGCGAGCTCAGAACAGCATCTTCTCGACGGGCAACACGAGCAGCGAGGTGGCGCCAGCGCTTTTGAGATTCTCGAGCGTTTCCCAGAAGACATTTTCACGACAAACGGCGTGGACTGCGACTTTGTCGTCGCAGCCCTCCAGGGGCATGACGGTCGGTGCCTCCGAGCCAGGCAGCAGACGCGTGATTTCCGCAAGCGCTGAACGAGGTGCGTGTAACATGATGTACTTGCTTTCGCGAACCTGAAGCACGCCATCCAGGCGTTGCAAGATCTTGTCGATCCACTCCATCTTGAACGCACTTATCCTCGCCCGTGTCCGGATTACCGTTGCCGTGCTCTCCAGGACGGAGTGGATCTCGCGTAACTGATTGGCCGCGAGTGTTGCTCCGGTGGAGACGAGATCACAGATAAAATCGGCTTTGCCAAGCTTCGGTGCGATCTCGACCGCGCCGGAAAAATAGACGATCTCCGCATCCACGATCTCGCATTCCAGAAAGTGCCTGAGCACTTCGACATGACTGGTCGCTATGCGGGCGCCCTGCAGATCAGAGAGTTCGCTGAAGTCAGCCTCGTCCGGCATCGCAATCACGAGTCTGCAGTGACCGAAATCGAGGGTGCGGATCTGCTCGAAGCGGACCGGCTCCATTTTGCGGGACCAGCCGAGGCGTTTTTCTTCGATGACATTCAGCCCGACAATGCCGAGGTCGCAAATGTCGTCACTGACTAAACCTGGAATATCATCGTCGCGGACCAGTAACAGATCGACCGGCATATTTTCGCCGTAGCAGAACAGTCGATCCTTGTTCTTCGAGAATTTGATGCCGCAACGTTGCAGCAGATCCAGTGAGTGATCTGTCAGGCGGCCGGATTTTTGCACCGCGATTTTGACGCGCTGCTCGGCTTTGTCCATTGGGGTTCCTTAATGTGATCTGGCGGCTTTGCCGCGTCGGGATTTCGGTAGGGTTCTTTCAATAGCGGTGGCGTAGCCACCGAAACCGTCAGTCAGGAATCGGGCCACGCGGCCTATGGTGGTCACGCTGACACTCGTCCGGTCATGGATTTGCCGATACGGAAGGCCCTGCTGCAACAGCTCAACGGCCTGCCAACGATCGACGAGAGCCTGTAATTCCGCCGGTGTGCACAGATCTTTGAAGAGATTTCGGCATTCGGGGACGGTTTTCATGCTGACAATGGCCCCGAAAAGCGCGTTTTCAGCCCGAGTGCGGTGCTGCTGCGAGTCATGCCGGTTGGGTTTCATAGGCCTGCGGCTGTGTATTAACGTATTAGCACATTAATACATTAGAACAACATACGCAACCGCCAGTTACCACATTCTCAGCTGATTTGTGAAATAGTGCCCATAAGGTTTCTAATGTGACGAACAGAGCTGCTCCGGCCATACCTGTCTGTGGCGAATTAGTGCTCAAGCCGCGACAGGCAGATGGAATTGGCCTCGGCAGTGACTACGCCAGCGGTATGAATGTAGATCTGCAACCTTCGGTCGTATCTTCCCAGTTTTTTCACTGGGTGTATCACCGTCCAACGCATAATGGCACCGCTGGTCGTTGTAGAACTCCTTAAAGCTAAGCAGTTTGTTCTCCAGATCGCGAGCAGTCCAAAAGGGCACGAAGTCGAGATACTCTCGCCTGATTGTCCCGATGAGTCGCTCCACGAACGGGTGCGAGATAGGCAAGTAGGGCACGGTCTTTACTTCGGTTACCTCGAGTATTCGAAGGTTAGCCTTCCACCGATGGAACCTGAACAGCGGATCATGATCGCTGCTGAGGTATTTTGGCGAACCAGCTCCACGGATCGCACGGTTGAACATCCGACAAAGTGATGGTCCATCCACTGCCCCTGCGTGTATGCCAAAGCCAATGATTTGACGTGTGTACTGATCCATGACGACGAGCACCCAATGGCTTTTCAAAATGAGGGATTCGCAGCGGAACAGATCGATGCTCCATAGGCTGTCTTTTGTATGACCGAGTACTGTTAGCCAGGAAGGCCCGTATGCGCCAGGATCGGGACAATAGTGCTTTGCCAAAACGCGTCGTATCACGTCTTTATCGATCTCAAGGCCGAACACAAGACAAAGTTGCTGGGCGATCCGGCGGCAGCCCCAGCTCGGATTGCGTCTTTTGGTCTCGACAATGGCGGCGATGAGTTCCGGTGAAGGTCCCTTCGGACCGGGTTTGCCGCGTCTTTTCGGCGAGAATAGCTGTCGGTATTTTCGTTTCACCAATGCTGCGTGGAAAGCGAGGAGGGTGGAAGGTTTCAGTATGACGGCAATGCGGAGCAACCGGCCCGGACGAATGAAGAGTGTGCACAAGCCGGCTATGATGCGATCCATCGGACGGAGGTTGGGTGCGCGCTCACGGCCCCGATTCAGGATCACCAATTGGTGTTTCACGAGCAGTGATTCTGCGACTATGGCACGGCCCCCGCCCGGGCGCATTAGTCTCGCGATCGTGGTTAGTAGGTGAATGAATAAGATGGCTAGATCACGCATCGCGCCACCATCGTAACAATCAGTACCAGCATGACAAGACTTGGATTTTGCACGGATTTATGCGACAAAATAGGAATTCGCCACAGACAGGCCCACGCGGACCCACACAACGGCTGTCGTAGCCTACAAATAGCCTGTCTGTGCTTGGTTCACGCTACTGGCACCTTAGGATTCAGTGCGTCGGTAACAACTCGATAGCCGGATTCGGCTAGCATTTTGCCTCGCGACAAGCGAAATTCGGCGGTGTTTTTCACGCCGTACCCGTCGATTAGACGATTGTAGAAATTGAAAAGGCTACAGATCATCACGGCGAAGTGAAAACAGTCTTCGTCCCACCCGGCATCAAATATCGCATCCGCGTCCGCTTGCACCATTCGGGACGGTGATTGAGTGAGCTTTTGTACAAAGCGCAACACCGGCTTCAGTTCGGCATCTACCGCGCTAGCCTCTAGATCGCTCAGCATGGAGTCCAGAAGATGTTCGTCGACACCGAATGCTTCGGCCGTTGCTTTGTGTGTGTTGTAACAATATGTGCAGTCGTTTGTGCCTGAAGCGTACGCCGCAATCAATTCTCGTTGTTCGCTACGAAACGCGCAGTCGCCGTTTCGCATCACGATTTCCGTGAGTTCTGTCAATGGAATCGCCTGTTCCGGGTAACGCCTCATTACGGCGGAAACGCTTTCCTCAGTTTCGGGAATCGACTTCACAAATCCCATGGCGAACTCCTCATTTCGCAACACCGGTTTATGGTGCTTGAGTGTAGCCCTTGCAGGGTCGTTAGCGCCAGCATAGCTTTCGCTGGTCCTCCTGAATTATCGTGACGCTTGATTTTGTTGCCTTTTTCAATGAATCGGGCTAGCGTGAAACCATGTTGAGGTGGCTTAAAATAATCGTCGGAACGCTTCGATCGCATGTTCGCAGCCGCCGTGGTCTGGCGCCTGAAAGCCTGGCGCTGCGGCAGCAGTTAGCAACTCTGAATCACCGCGGTCCTCGGCCACACCTGGCGGACTCAGGCCGACTGTTTTGGGTGGTGTTGCGTCGGCTCTGGTACAACTGAAAGGATCCTCTGCACACTGTACAGCCGACTATGGTGTTCCGCTGGCACCGTCAGGGTTTTCGCTATTACTGGCGATGGAAGAGCGGTAGACGCGCGGGCGCCCCAGGATTGATGGAGAAATTCGGCAACTAATTCGAAGAATGAAGCAAGAACCCATCTCTCCTTATATAAGAACGCTCCTGAGCGGAGACCAATTCAGCAGCGGACAACAAGCGGCACCTGGAGCTCGCGAATGAGATTTGGCATACGTCTGATAGGCTATCTTGGAGCGAGTCGAGATCTGATTCGCCTCGCAAAACTTGCGGAGGATGCCGGATTTGATTCTGTGTGGTTCCCGCATGATACCTTCATGCATAACACGTGGGTGCTTACCACCGCAGCAGCCGAGGCAACATCGAAAATCCGGATCGCGACAGTTGGCACCAACCCTTACACAACAAATCCTTGTGAAGTCGCAACGTACGCGGCTACCCTCGACGACCTTTCGGGCGGCCGATTCATCCTCGGTCTGGGATTCCACACGCAGAAGATGGTCGAGTGGACCGGTATAGACGCAAGCGACTACATACACTGTACGCGCGAAGCTGTAGATGTGGTGAGGGCACTATTGCATGGCGAGACAGTCGTTTATAAAGGGCAACACTTCAATTGGAGCGACCAGTGTTACATGCGCATGCCCGTATTACGCAAGGACCTGCCTATTTATGTGGCGGCGTTCGGCAGCGAATACCTCGAGCTCAGCGGTGAAATTGGCGATGGCAGCCTGCCCATGATTACGCCACCCGAATCTGCGAATTACATGGTCTCCAATATTCGACGCGGCCTCGCGCGTTCTGGTCGCGATGGTTCTGATTACATGATCTCCGGCTGCGCCTGGCTGTCACTGTCCGAGTCCCGACAGGAAGCGGCAGATATCATGCGAAAGATGGTCGCCTACTTCGGACCCTACCTGGAAGAACCTGCGCTGAACTCCATTGGATTGTCCGTTGCCGACATGCGGCCGTTGGGCGAGCTTATTGAAGCTGGCGACTATGAGGCAGCCTGGAACAACGTCACACCTGAAATGATCAAGCTGGGTATTACCGGAACGCCGGCCGACGTCATCAAGCAGGTCGAGCGACTCGCGGAAACGGGTATCGACGAAGTAAGTCTCGGTGGGCCGCTAGGCCCTGACGTCGAAAAAGCGATTGCGCTGATGGGCAAGCACGTCATTCCGCATTTCCGCAACTGACATGAGGAAAAGCTGGGCAACTCGATTTGGTTTGACACTTCCGTCATGAGCGAAAAATCGCAGAGCTGAGCAATTCCTGCTAATTACAGGAATCAAGAATGATTGCGATAAAGCAGGTAACGACACAGCAAGAACTCGAAGCGGCGATTTTCATTCAGCTAAGGGTTTTTTGTGAAGAACAGGGCATTCCCGAATCGCTATGCCTGGAAGGCAATGATGACGCGAGCCACGTGCTTGCTCTTGAGCGAAGCAGGCCGGTTGCCACCGCACGCGTGATTTGCAAGTCGGATGGGGACGGTGAGCTGGCTCGTGTGGCCGTATTGCCGTCCCATCGCAAGGCTGGTATCGGGCGTGCACTCGTGCTGGCGCTCGAGGAAATCGCGGTACAAAAAGGCGTGCGCAGCATAACTTTGAAACCGCATCTGCATCTGGAGTCGTTTTATGCGAGCCTCGGTTACGCCAGACTGAATGATGCGGTCGATATCGTCGGCAGCCATGAGTTGATTACGATGTACAAGGTTGTCGGTTCCTGACCCAGGATCCTCGCGTATGCGTAAAAATACGAAAACCTTGATACTGAAGTCGCGATTTACGGATCTGTTTCCTGAGGTTTGCGGGAACATAATCATTGATCTCGGCGAGGCCGAGAAACGCAGACCGTTGTGTGGATAGCGAAGTCGTAATTATTACGTGGAAGCGACAACGTTGACGGCCTTGCTGCTGAACGCAATCGCTGTAGGACGCAAAACGCTATCGGCTCAAAATACACCCGTTTCGAATCCAGTGATCAGATGCATTCCTATTCGATATTCTAGGTTTGCTTCCGTCACTATTGTGGCCCTTCGCAATGCTTGCACCTTGTAGCCATGACGCCAGGAAGTAGTTTTACTGCGAAGATCCTCGCCATTGCAATTGGCTATCGATTCTCTCTTGCGTCTGAATCAGGCTTTGCGTCAGCACCTTGGTTTCTGTCTTCGACAGCTGCGACAATACTTCTTCAATAACCGACCGATATTCGGTATGCATCTGTCCCCACAGGGTACGGCCTTTGCTTGTGAGCGTCACCACCTGCACCCGTCTATCCTGTCGCGACCTTGCCTGCCTGACACATTTGTTCTGCTGAAGCCGCCTCACAACGCCGGTCATATTTCCTTTCGATACCATGAGTTTCGAGGCAAGCTGCCCCATCGTCAGACCGTCAGGAAATTGCACAAGCGCCATCAATACATCATAGCGTGGCAGACTGGAACGAAAAACATGGTTGAAGTGCCGGCGCAGCGATCGCTCTACACTCGTGAAGCAACCAACCAAGGCGAGCCAGGTGCGCATCCGGTGGTCCTGGGAAGGCAATGATTCAACGGCAGTTTCGAATAAATTCTTGTCCGGCATATTACTTCGGCGGCATGCTGATGTGCTGTCATTCGGTACCGCGCCTGGCTAATCAGGCACGTGATCCGGCGGCGAGGTCACGTCCCGGTCGGTCTTCCGAAAAAGAAAAAGCCAGGCCCCTTATGGCACATCAGAAGTCAAAATTGATCGCCGCGCCTATCGTACGCGGATGCGGGCGCAAGCGAATACCACTGATACCAAAGTTTTCCTGGGTACCCGTATAGTATTTCTCGTCTCCCGCATTCTGCACGTACACCGTCAGACCTACGCGTTCCCAGTCGAATCCGCCGCGCAGATTGAAAACAGTATACGACGGGCTGAGATACGGGAACTCACCCGGGCCTACCTCCCGAAACGACAGCGTTTGCTGATTCGTCAGTCCTTCTATGTCTGAGTACTGACCATCCCGACTGACGACTTCGCCGCGCAACCACCATTCATTGTTACTCAATGGATAGCGAAATTCCGCGAACAGGTACAACGTGTGCTCCGGCGCCTTGGGAATCACCAGGCCCTTCAGATTAACCACGGCTCCTCCGGTGATCTCCGCCTGGGAGTCACTGGTAATCTCCGTATCCAT
>JACZTO010000090.1 GCA_022573655.1 Pseudomonadota bacterium | reverse complement strand
GTGGTGAAGGTCTAAGTGACGACGCCTTGGCTTCGGCGGTGGTCGAAATGGAGAAAGGCCTGATTGATGCGAAATTGGGCGGGCAGGTAGTCAAGAAACGGGTTGCGTTGCCCGGGCGAGGTAAGCGGGGTAGCACCCGGACTCTGGTCGCGTTTAGGCAAGGCAACAAGGCGTTCTTCATTTATGGATTTGCGAAGAACGAACGCGCGAATATTAGTGACAAAGAATTGCGGGCGTTGAAAATGTTGGCGAAAGAGCTGATGAGTTACACAGCAGCGGCGCTCACCAAAGCGACGAAAGCCGGCGAATTGATTGAGATAGAGGTAGACGACAATGGCTAAGAAAATTCTGGATACCGTGCACGGCACGGCAAAAGGCCTGCACAAGGCCGGTGTCATGGACATCAAGACCATGCACGAATTCGATGCACTGTGCCTGACGCCTGTGAAAAAACTGAGCGCCACACAGATCAAACGACTGCGCAAGCGAAATAAAGCCAGTCAGGCGGTGTTCGCCGCGTACCTGAACACGAGTCCGTCGACAGTGCAGAAATGGGAACAAGGCCAGAAAAAGCCCAACGGCCCGTCATTGAAGCTGTTGAATCTCGTTCAGGACAAAGGCTTAGAAGCACTTGCCTGAACTGAGCCAACTGAAAGAACGATATTCTATCTCAGGCTGCTTTTCGAATGTACAGGTGGTGGAGTCCACCGACTTTTTTGAGTTCGACGATGCGGCCTTCGTCAGAATGATGCACTGGTCTTCGATCAGGAGAATCTTTGCACAAAGATAGATGCGTCCTCACGCCGTTATAGTAATCCACATATTGAGTCACGACTCGCTTCAAGTGTCCGGGGCCGAGTACGATGACATGGTCCAGGCACTCACGCCGGATGGAGCCAATAACGCGTTCTGCGTATGGGTTCTGCCACGGTGAACGATAGGCCGTCAAAACTTCCTCAATGCCGAGAGTTTGCGCCCGTCGGGAGAATACCGCTCCGTAAATCGCATCGCGATCACGGATCAAATACTTTGCCTTGTCGTCCATGCCGCAGGCCTCAACCAGCTGCTGTGCAGTCCAGGCGGCGGTTGGATGGTCGGTTACATTGAAATGCATTATCCGGCGTCGGTCATTACTCAAAATCACCAGAACAAACAGGTGTCCCTCCCGTTTATTCATTCCGACGATGTTTTCAAGCGGCTCGGCGAACATATTCATGATGCAGGCCGCCAACACGCTTTAGTTGAAACACCTTGCCCTGATTTGGCGGCTGTACCGGGCGTCCTTCCGGTGCGTCCTTATCTAATGAGAGGTGAGTTCGCGTCTGATTGTAATAATCCATATAGCTCCGGAGTATTCGCCTCAAGTGACGTTCGCCCAAGACGATCATGTGATTGAGACACTCTCGCCGGATGGAACCGATCACTCGTTCTGCATACGCATTCTGCCAAGGTGAGCGCGGCGCGGTCAGAACTTCCTGAATCTCGAGCGCTGTGGCCATGCGTCGAAACGTCTCACCATAGATCGCGTCACGATCCCGAACGAGAAACCGCGGGGCATCGTCCGTCCCACACGCCTCCAAGAGTTGTCGGGCTGTCCACTCCGCTGACGGATGCTCTGTGACGTTGAAGTGCACGATTCTCCGACGATCATGACTCAAGATGACGAGCACGAACAAAACCCGGAAAGTGGCCGTAGGCACCGTGAAGAAATCGAGGGCAACTAGCTCCTTGGCGTGGTTCTGAAGGAATGTTCGCCAGTTCTGGGACGGTGATCCCCGATGCTTGATCATGTACTTGGATACGGTGGTTTCAGAGACGTCGATTCCGACTTTGAGCAATTCACCATGGATTCGAGGCGCACCCCACAGCGGATTGGCGCGGCACATTTGCCGGATCAATGCACCGATTTCGAAATCAGCTTTCGGACGACCTCGGTGACGGCTTTTCCATCGCCAGTAGTAACGAAAACCCTGACGGTGCCAGCGAACGACGGTTTCCGGCTGAACGATGTGAAGCGAGAAATGCCAACCTAACCAGATCCTTGACAGAGCCACCCAGAAGTAGCGATCTGCATCGGTGAGCCTGGGCCTGTGATGCTGATGCTTCATAACCGCTAATTGTTGTCGAAGCGCCAGATTCTCGGCCACCAGATCATAGCGACAACGTATTGCGGCTCGCAATGTTCCGAAGGCAATTCCTAACCACTTAATCATGTCCTGAGGCTAACCAACCTCCCGCAAAGATGGTAATAAAATCAACACGGACGAATAAACGGGAGGGACAACCAATTGACTCGAGGTAGCGATGGGATTGGCGTTTTATGCGGCGATTTTGTTGGCATTGATGGATGGATTAAAAAAATGGAAACTTCGAATAGGAGCTGTCTAATTACTAAATCGGCGGTGATCGCTTCCTCCCAGAAGCCACGTGTAAATCGGCATGTACAATTGACCCGCGTTCGGCGCTGATGCGACATGTAAGTTACTGGTTCTTGGTCTAAAGGTGGGTCAATATTGGATGCCGATTTACATTCGATTCGGTACGGATCCTAGGCTACAGCAACTCCCCAATAGCCTAACCAATATCGAGGTTGCGTTACCTATCGCTTGTGCGTGGCAAAAAACCGGCATCAGCCAAACCCGTGAAATACTTTTCGTCTGACGAGGACCGGGACGTGGGATCATGCGGCCTACGCTTCCACACATCGGTCTGCTCCCGGGTCATGAAGAACGAAAACCACATAAGCTCGGTACGGTCATCTGTGACGAGATGATCTAGTTGTGGGCGGGTTAGGTCCCCTACTTTGTGGAATAACCAACACTTGATAAACCATGCTTTGACTGTCCTTCTAGCGCTTTCGAGGTCATCTTTTTTGGTGATCTTGTGATTGTCTGGCAGGGCTTCCAGATAAATCCGGTAGTGGCCACGTATGTCAGCCTCCGTCATCTCGTCACGGGGTCTTCCAACCTCGACAGCACACTGAGCGACCCACTCACCGACACTCTCCATGGCGACGCCAAACGAACGAGTGTTTAGCTCATCATATAGCCTTGCGAATGCGTCCGCCTTCCTTGTCTTAACAGAAATGTAAATTGCTACAGCGGATAGAGCAATAGCCATGAAGCTAATGATGATGCTCCAATCTGAGCTTGTGGGGACATTTGCGACAGTGCTCATAAACGGGCCAGTCTCACTCGTACTTATCCGTCAGAATTGTCTCTTATGTAGTCGCAAATTGTTAGTCATTGCGACGTCCGTGAAGAATCGATCGTACTCATTCAGCGTCTATTTCGCGGCCGTCTATTTCCGTGCCGAAAGCGGATACAAGAATCAAGAAGCGGCAATATCGATACCACCGATAAGCCACCTTATCGCTAGTTATTGGGGCGTGAAATCGGCGTGGGCCGAAAGTGGATGTGGCAAGCTGCGCTATCACGTCTTAAATATGTCCTCCTTGAGTTCGCGCTTAAATTCGACGTGCGGCGGCGGAAACGCGCCATCACGATAATGACGCGCAATTCTCGTGGGCTTATAGGTCACCGTGACCTTGCCTGTACCAATCAGCTTTGTGGCCCCGGGTGCATCTCTCTCTTTGGTTATCTCAAAGTCGTCAACGTTGAGATCGGCCTCAACGATGTGCCGGTCAAAAAGCGCTCGCTCTCTGCCAAGAATTAGGGACATAATGTTCTTCTGTACAAAAAGATACGCTAGTGGGCGAAAAATTCTATTTCGTCGGCTGACTCAGGATTGCACAGATGGGGTCTGGGACAGGTGGCGAATCCGATGTGGTTGTCTCATCTTGCACCAGTGCCGGCCGCAAAGACGGAACGCAAATCAGCCCGATTTGGCTAAGAACGGCCGAATAGCCGGCTGATCCCGAAATTGCAGCGGCAGCGACTCCTGAGCGTTGTCGCTGTACCGAATCATGTCTGTGTAAAGATCGATGATCTTGTGCGCACACTCGTCGGCTTCCTCGACTGACATCTTGCGGACTGAAGCACAGATCCGCCCCTCCCGTTTCACCACCGAGTCAACCCGGCTCATCATGTGTCTTAGATCGGCAAACGATTGTTTGACGGCGATCGGCAAGTCCTCGACTTCGATGACAGCCAGATTTTCTTCGTAGGCTTTTACCAGCC
>JACZTO010000016.1 GCA_022573655.1 Pseudomonadota bacterium | reverse complement strand
AAATCCGGGCTGCGGAACTGCTGGAAGTGGAGCGAACTGCGATTCCTGGCCCTGGCGCATGCGGTGGTATGTATACAGCGAACACGATGGCATCCGCCATCGAAGCACTTGGCATGAGTCTCGCCAACAGTTCGGCGCAGGAGGCCGTATCTGACGACAAGATTGATGACTGTAAACGTGCCGGCGCGGCCGTAGTGAATCTTATCCGTGAGGACATTAAACCTCTCGATATCATGACACGCAATGCATTCGAAAATGCCATTACGGTAGTCATTGCGTTGGGCGGATCCACCAACGCCGTTCTGCATTTGCTGGCTATTGCCCGCGAGGCAAGTGTCGAGCTGACGTTGGACGATTTCACGCGGATAGGCGCAAGGGTTCCGGTGCTGGCGGATGTAAGGCCAAGCGGCAAATATCTGATGTCGGAACTTATCGCAATTGGTGGGATTCAGCCGCTCATGAAACGCCTGCTGGACAAAGGCTTGCTGGATGGAAGCTGCTTGACTGTTACAGGTAAGTCGCTGGCCGAGAATCTCGCCGACGTAGAGGATTACCCCGAAGGTCAGGATATCATCCGTGGCTTCGACGATCCGATCAAAGCAGACAGCCACCTGGCGATTCTCTATGGCAATCTGGCACCCGAGGGTTCAGTGGCCAAGATTACGGGCAAGGAAGGGCTGAAATTCGAAGGCAACGCGCGTATTTTCCATTCCGAGGAAGATGCGTTGCAAGCCATACTGGACAATTCAATTCAGGCGGGTGACGTTATTGTCATTCGTTATGAGGGTCCGAAGGGTGCTCCGGGTATGCGCGAGATGCTCAGCCCGACAGCGGCCATCGTGGGCAAGGGTCTTGGCGCTGACGTGGCATTGATCACCGATGGTCGATTTTCTGGTGGTAGCCATGGTTTTGTCGTCGGGCATATTTCGCCAGAAGCAGCAGTGGGCGGACCTATTGCCCTGATCGAAGACGGCGACCGGATTCTTATCGACGCGGAAAAAAAGGAAATTAACGTTGCCATCAGCAGCGAGGATATGTCTGTGCGTCGCGCAGCATGGAAACGTCCAGCATCGCTTGTCAAGCGAGGAGCGCTTGCCAAGTACCGCAGTCAAGTGTCGTCCGCCTCCGAGGGCGCTGTGACGATTCCACCGGCCTGGGACGAATAAGGTCGCCGGGCTTGACGTATTGAGTCAGGTCGGCTCTACTTTGACGATGAATTTTTCCGTCACCCTCGTAATGTGCCATTCCATCGACATTCTCGATGAAAAAAACCACATAAAATACTTGGCGCGCCAGAGGTGCGTGGGTGCGATTGGCAGCTGTACCGGCTAATTAATAAAGATCGGACGTTGTCAGCAAACCCGCCGGGAATTTCTCTGCGGGTTTTTTTTGTGGTTAACGGCGATACTGCTTGAGACGCTTTTGGTAGAGGAATAGGACGCTGGGCCCAAAAGAAAAGAGCATCACGGCTATGCCGGTAGATATTCCGAAGGCCGTGAGCTGAGGCGCACAACAGTCTTCCCGCTGCCGGACGATGACGTGGCAGGGAACGACAATCAGCA
The DNA here is from genome assembly GCA_022573655.1 of Pseudomonadota bacterium. Classification (GTDB taxonomy): domain Bacteria; phylum Pseudomonadota; class Gammaproteobacteria; order Steroidobacterales; family Woeseiaceae; genus UBA1847. The sequence continues at coordinate 44,950 of JACZTO010000016.1, read as the reverse complement.
ACTCGAGAATACTGCCTCTGAGCATCCAGGCGACAAGCGCATCAAGTTTCCGTGATTTACCGGCCTTATGGAAATAAAAGCCTGGCCAACTATTAGGAGCGCGGGCCACACCAGAAGCCGGCCCGGCGTAAGAATGTCAATCATCGGAATGAGCGCGAATAACAACACAACGACATAAAACCCACTGATCAGCAGCCCCCAGTTACGCACTGCGCTTCTCCGCGAAAATCATCAAGCGTTAACGTGCGTAGTGCCGTGTTTTTAACCGGTTGGAGACTGCGCCCAGGCTGAGGTCCTGGTCGGCTAACAAAACAATCAAGTGATAAATGAGATCTGCTGCTTCATCGACGACCTCATCCTTGTCACCGGCCGCTGCTGCGAGCGCCAACTCGACACCTTCTTCAGCCACTTTCTGGGCGATTCGCCTGGTTCCGGCCAGCGCAAGCTGAGCGGTGTAGCTTTCCTCGCTTGGATTTGTCAGCCGATCATTAACGATTTCTTCGAGATCGCTAAGAAAGGCAATATCAGAGTAGCTCACAATGGTTCCTTTAAGCTCGCGCGTTATCAGGTCTCAATTCAGGCAGCGCATGATTTCCTCGCTCATCTGCTGCGTTGACACAGTCGTATCATTCGGCGTCGCAATATCAGCGGTTCTGGCGCCTGCTGCGATAGCATCACCAATCGCCGCTTCCACGGCAGCTGCCTCTCGCGTCAGGCCGAGGCTGTGACGGAGTAGCAGTGCGGCACTGGCAATGGCTGCGCACGGGTTGGCAATTCCCTGACCGGCAATGTCCGGCGCAGAACCGTGAATGGGTTCATAAAGACCGCGGGTGGAATCGCCAATCGAGGCAGATGGCAGCATGCCAAGTGAGCCTGCAAGCATTGACGCTTCGTCCGTCAATATATCACCGAACATATTTTCTGTTACCAGTACGTCAAAGTCAGCAGGGCGGCTTAGCAGGTGCATTGCGGCTGCATCGACGAGCAATGTTTCCAGCTCGATGTCCGCGAATTCCTGCTGCATCAACCGATCCGTCACATCACGCCACAGTCGGGAGGTCTCGAGTACATTCGCCTTGTCGATTGAACACAGTTTCTTGCGGCGCGCACCGGCCAGCTTTGCGGCTACGCGAACGACTCGCTCGATCTCATGCGTATGGTAGGTACACAGGTCGCTCGCGGAGGTTGCGTCACGAGTCTTTTCGCCAAAATAAATACCACCGGTCAGTTCGCGGACAATCAACATGTCCACGCCCACGAGCACATCTGCTTTTAACGGAGATGTGCCCGCGAGTTCGTCGTAGATTTTGACGGGGCGCAGGTTTGCGTATACCTCCAGTTCCGAGCGCAGCTTGAGCAGGCCCTGTTCGGGACGAACCTTCGCGTTCGGATCAGACCACTTCGATCCACCAACAGCTCCGAGCAATACCGCGTCCGACGATTTGCAGCAATCGATAGTTGCTGCCGGCAGGGGTTCACCGCTGGCCTCCATGGCCACACCGCCGATCAATTCTTCGCGAAATGAAAAATTGTGCTGGTATTTTTCGGCGATGGCGGAAAGCACATTCCTGGCACAATGGGTTACCTCTGGCCCAATACCGTCGCCGGGGAGCACCGCAATTACGGCGTCCAACTTCGTGACTCCTCAAATCGTGCGATGCTGTTCAAGTGCTGTTGCAGATAGCCGAGTTGATCGATGCCTGCCAGAAGACAGTAGCGGGCAAAGCCCCCCACAGGGAATTCGACCGACCTGCCATTCGCGAGCGTCAGCGAACGTGCCTCCAGATCAATCGTCAGTTCCATGCCCGGATTTTGCAACAGCGTCTCATGTGTCACTTGGTCGACAACCACCGGAATCAACCCATTCTTAAGCGAGTTGGTCTTGAAGATGTCAGCGATTGCCGTACTGACAACTGCCCGGATACCATAGTCGAGCAATGCCCAGGGTGCATGCTCACGAGATGACCCGCAGCCAAAGTTGTGACCGCCGACCAGGATGCCGCAGCCTTGTGCCGCCGGTGTGTTCAATACGAAATTTTGCTTCTCGCTGCCATCTGCATTGAATCGAAGATCATGAAACACATATCGACCGAGTCCTTCTTTGGAGGTCGTGGTAAGAAAGCGGGCTGGAATAATCTGGTCCGTGTCGATGTCCGTTGTCGGCATAACAACCGTTCGAGACGAAAACTTACTGATGAATTTCATCGCCGTTCCTGTCACAGGTATTCACGAGGATCTGCGACCTTGCCTGCGATCGCCGATGCAGCCGCTGTCATCGGGCTCGCCAGTATGGTACGCGCGCCGACGCCCTGGCGTCCTTCGAAATTTCGATTGCTCGTGCTGACGGTCAGTTGTCCCTTGCCAGCAGTATCGCCGTTCATTCCTATGCACATCGAACAACCCGATTCGCGCCACTCGGCACCCGCCTGCATAAATATCTTGTCGAGCCCCAAGTCTTCGGCCGCTTTTTTTATCTGCTGAGAGCCCGGCACCACCAACATGCGTACGCCATCTGCAATTTTGCGGCCCGCGACAACATCGGCGGCCTGCTGCAAATCGGACAGGCGAGAATTGGTGCAACTGCCGATGAATACTATGTCGATGTCGTATCCGGTCATGGGTTTGCCGACTTCGATTTGCATATAGTCCAGCGCCTTGCGAAAACTCGGGTCGCTTAAATTATCCGGCACGGCATCGTTGATACCGACGACCATTCCAGGATTGGTGCCGAACGTCACCATTGGCTGTAAATCAGTGGCGGAAATCGTAATTGCCTTGTCAAACCGCGCCCCCTCATCGGTACACAGCTCTCGCCATCGTGAGACTGCAGCATCCCACTCATCTGCTTGTGGCGCCCGGGGCAGGCCGTTCAGGTATTCGTAGGTCGTTGCATCGGGAGCGATCATGCCGGCGCGAGCGCCAGCCTCGATGGACATGTTGCAGATCGTCATGCGGGCTTCCATGTCCAGTGCCGTAATCGCGTCACCGCGATATTCGATGACGTGTCCTGTGCCGCCATCGACACCGATCATGCCGATGATAGCGAGAATCAGATCTTTCGCGGTCACGCCCGCCGGCAGTGTGCCGTCAACATTTATGGCGAAGGTCTTGGGTTTGCGTTGCAGCAGGCTTTGGGTCGCCAGAACGTGGCCAACTTCTGTAGTGCCGATGCCGAACGCCAACGCACCGAAAGCGCCATGCGTTGAGGTATGGCTATCGCCACAAACGATCGTTTTCCCAGGTTGCGTTGCGCCAAGCTCCGGGCCGATGACGTGCACGATACCGCGGTTGGCGCTGTCAAATCCCAGCAGGTCGATACCGAATTCGGCGCAGTTTTTTTCCATCTGGCTGATCTGGTTGAGTGCGCCTTCACTAACAACCGCGAGATCTTTAAAAGTCGAAACCGGCGTAGTCGGCGTTGAGTGGTCCAAAGTTGCGAGGACCAGGTCCGGGCGCCGTACTGGCAACTTATGATCGCGCAGTACTGAGAAAGCCTGTGGCGTCGTGACTTCGTGGATGATGTGCAGATCTATGTACAGCACTGCGGGCGTATCCGCTGTTTCTGCAACCACAATGTGGTCGTTCCAAACTTTGTCGAAGAGGGTTTTGCGCTGGTTCACTGGTTGCTTTCGATCATTCTATATCTAGATGTTGGCACGCGCTGCACGCACTGTGTCGCCCTTGGATTCGCCGCGTTGCCGCCTGCGCAGAGTTCGGTTGATGACCTCAAGACAGGCGCGACACCCGGCTTCGACAATATCGACACTGGTGCCTCGGCCACGAAAACTCTGACCATCGATCTCTACTGTGACCGTTACCTCACCCTGGGCGTCTTCGCCGATCGAGGCGCTGCGCAATTCGAATTTGGACAGTACCATCTCAACTCCGGTTGCCTGTTCCAGGGCCTGGAACGCCGCCGCAATGGGTCCCTCGCCCTGAGCAGATTTGGACATTTCGACACTGTCTTCGCCAATGAGAACCACGGTCGCAGTCGCGGGCTCGTCACTGTGTGTCTGCACCGCCAACGATTTCAGTGTCCACGGTCCTGATGAAGTGTTGCCGGCGCTCATGATTAGCGCCTCAATGTCTCCATCGTAAAGATCCTTTTTCTTGTCCGCGAGTTTCTTGAACTCCTGGAATGCACGGTTGGTTTCAAACTCATCCAGATCAAAACCCAACTCAGTGACGCGAGCCCGAAATGCGTGCCTGCCACTGTGTTTCCCCAGTACCAGGTTTGACTTACTGAGTCCCACATCCTCGGGCCGCATTATTTCGTAGGTCGAGGCATGCTGCAGCATGCCATGTTGATGTATTCCCGCTTCATGGGCGAATGCGTTCTCGCCGACGATCGCCTTGTTGCGCGGCGGATGCATGCCGGTAATGCTGGACACGAGCCTGGACGTCGGATACAGGCGCTTTGTGTTGATACCGGTCTGCAAACCGAAGTATTCAGCCCGCGTCTTGATGGCCATGACAACTTCTTCCAGACTGCAATTACCGGCACGCTCACCAATGCCGTTAACCGTACACTCAATCTGACGCGCCCCTGCGCTGACGGCGGCCAGGCTGTTGGCTACCGCCATGCCCAGATCGTTGTGGCAATGGACGCTGAGCGTGATTTCGCCGATTCTCTCTACATGCTCCTGCAAATAGCGGAATAGCCGGTCAAACTCGGCCGGTACCGTGTAACCCACTGTGTCGGGCACATTGACTGTCGTTGCACCGGCTTCGATTGCTGCCGATACGACCTCGGCGAGGTACGACAGCTCCGTCCGAGACGCATCCTCCGGCGAGAATTCAACGTCATCGCATAGCTCGCGTGCCATCGTGATAGCCCCGACGGCGCTCTTGATGATTTCCTCCTTGGCCATTTTCAGTTTGTATTCGCGGTGAATCGCGCTCGTCGCAACAAAAACGTGAATGCGATGACGGTCAGCACCCTTTACAGCGGCATGTACTTTCTCGATGTCGCCGGCATTACAACGCGCGAGGCCGCAGATCACCGGGCCCAGATTGCGATCAGCAATGGCTTGTACTGCCTCGAAATCGCCCGGCGAGGCCGCGGGGAACCCAGCTTCTATGATGTCGACATTCAGATCGGACAGCGCCTTCGCGATACGTAGCTTTTCGCCGGTCGTCATGCTGCAGCCCGGCGCCTGTTCGCCATCGCGTAACGTGGTGTCAAAAATACGTATGTTGCCAGCTGACGACTCGCCTGACATCGTTTCTCTCCTAATCGTCCAACCAGTCCATTCTGGCACGCAGGTCAGCCCCGACCTTTTCGATCGGGTGATCAAGATCAGCCTGCATACTGCGCTTGAAATTCGGCATGCCCGCGTCGCTTTCGGCTATCCAGTTGCGCGCGAAGGTGCCGTCCTGAATGTTCTTGAGTATGTCCTTCATTGCTGCTCGTGAGGTGGCATCGATGACGAGCGGGCCGCTTGTCATGTCGCCCCAGGCCGCTGTATCGCTAATAAATTTGTGCATCTTCTTGAGGCCACCTTCATGTAACAAGTCAACGATCAGTTTCAGCTCGTGCATCACCTCGTAGTAGGCCACTTCGGGCTGGTAACCGGCCTCTACAAGCGTCTCGAATCCCGCGACAATCATTTCTGTTACGCCACCACACAATACGGCTTGTTCACCGAACAGATCGGTCTCAGTCTCTTCTGCGAAGGTCGTTGCGATCACGCCTGCGCGCGCGCCGCCGATTCCGGCGGCGTAGGCCAGCGCAATTTTCAGGGCATCGCCTGTCGCGTCTTGGTGCACGGCGACCAGGCAAGGCACACCGCGACCCTCTTTATACTGCCTGCGCACCAGTCCACCCGGGCCTTTTGGCGCGATTAGAGCAACGTTGAGATCTGCACGCGGCTGCACCTGCTTATAATGAATGGCGAAACCGTGTGCGAACAACAATGTAGCGCCCTTATCGATGTCGTCGACAACACTCGCATACAGCTCTTTCTGCACCATGTCGGGCGTCAGAAACACGACAATAGCGGCGCCTTTTACCGCCTCGTTGGGCTCTTTCACGTTTAATCCATCGGCTTTCGCTTTCGCCCAGCTTGCACCACTGGAGCGCAGGCCCACCACGACATCAAAGCCACTGTCGACGAGATTCAACGCATGCGCGCGGCCCTGGCTGCCGTAGCCGAGAACAGTGATTTGGCAATCGGCCAGGCAAGCGGTGTCTACATCTGCTTCTGAATACATTTGCATGGATGCTTCCTCGGCCTTATTCAAAAGATAAAAAAACCCCACGATCCGTTTGGATGCGGGGATTACGGTGTCCTGTTGCTGGATACGCGTTACCCGCTAGGTCTCCCAAGAAGAAGCAGGGCAAGCCTCAATACAGGCAATTGCGTTGTCAGCTGCTGTGTGCGCGATCTGGCCATAGCTGCAAATCATGTTGTAACACCGGATTGATGTCAACCAGTGTTTATTCAGTTACGAGTGATACTAAAGATAGTAGATTAATAAACAATTGTAATAACATGATTATGCAAAAGTTCTGAATACTACAGAACCGACCTGGACAACCCTGACCAGACTGCCTGCCAAGCGCTGCGACTCATTCTGTCCATGCTTGCAGGGTCCGTTACTGGTTCCGAATCGTTGCGCGGGAACGCGTGTTTGCTTCCTGAGGATATTGAAAAATGATATGGGGTTGTTGGGCTGGTGATCTAGCAGCCATGTGGTATTCTTGCCCGAAGAGTTGCAGGGACCCAGAAATATTATAGAAATAAATGGCGGGGAAGCTCGGGTTTTATGCCCGGGGCAGCCAACGAAAAGAGAGATAAAAAAGAAGGTTCCAAAATTCATCGCCGCGCGGCGAAGGTGGAGAGGGTCGCGTGTGCATATGGCCATACCGTCCGTATTGCCGGTTTTCATTTGTGCATGTATTCAACAAATACGTTGCATCCCTCTCCAATAACTAGTTAACAAGAACTACGACCTTGAAGGAGCGTTCATGAAACGGTGCATTAGCAATAGACGGCGCCTGACCACTGCGTTTTTAGCAGCCACGGTTATCGCAATTTCCGGTAGCGTTTTCGCCGATTCCGTCGATCAGGTTTTACAAGCTGATCAACGCCGCTTAAATCTGGCGCAGCAGTCGCAGGAGCGTATCAATAACATTGTTACCGGTACGCGTTCCCTCGAAGACCAGTACAGGGCAATAAACAAGGAAATTGACGGACTCAAAGTCTACAACCGCCTGATGAGGGCCCAGGTTGATGGCCAGGGGGCCGTGTTGGAAGACATTGGCTTGTCGATGGAACAGGTTGATGTGATCAACCGCCAGATATTTCCGCTCATGATGAAGATGATCGATGGTCTCAGGCAGTCGATTCATGCGGACGTGCCCTTTCTGATGAGCGAGCGTACGAAACGAGTGGATAAACTCACGGAAATCATGTCGCGTTCTGATGTCAGCGTGGCAGAGAAATTTCGCAAAGTGATGGAGGCGTACCAGATTGAAAATGAATACGGCTCTACCTCGGAGTATTACACCCAATCGCTGCCATATGAAGATACCAATCTGGAATTCAATATGCTGCGTATTGGACGAGTTGGACTGTATTTTCAGTCTGACGACACGAGGATCACAGGTCGCTGGGACAGCAAGGCCGGGCCCAACGGCGAAGGCGGCTGGGTAGAGGATAATTCTGCTCGCAATGAGATTCGTAAGGGCCTGCGCATGGCAAAACAATTGATTGCCCCGGAACTCATCAATATTCCGATTTCAGCAGCGGAGGCAACCTAAATGAAACGTCTAACACTCATTATTGCCGTCGGACTGCTGAGTCTCGGATTTGTATCGGCAAATGCACAGGAAGAAGAAAGTTCCCGCTCGATGGCGGACTTGCTGCGCCTGATCGAACAAGGGCAATCACGCGACTCGCGCGAATCACGTCAACGTGAAGCTGCGTTTGCACAAGCTCGCAATCGTCAGCAGTCCCTGTTGAATCAGGCTCGTGCGGACCGCACACGACAGGAAAATATCAGCAGCAATCTCGAGCAGCAGTTCGAAGATAACCAGCAACGCATTATTACAGCGCGCCAGGCACTCGATGAGCGTCTTGGAGCGTTGAAAGAGCTGTTTGGTGTCCTGCAAACGGTTGCTGGCGATACGCAAGGTCGTTTCGATGACTCGCTGACGAATATTCAGTATCCCGATCGTGGTGCTTTCCTGGTTGAACTCGGTACCAAGATGGCCGGCGCAAGCAGCCTCGCGTCGATCGAGGATATTGAAAGGCTCTGGGCCATGCTGCAGCGCGAGATTTATGAGTCAGGCAGAACAGTTCGATTCACTCATCTTGTAACTGCAGCCGATGGCGAGCAGTCCGAAACGGAAGTAGTTCGCATCGGCTCGTTCAATATTGTCTCTGATCAGGGTTATCTGACATACAGAATGAATGAAGGACAGGTCTCTCTGCGCGAGCTGGCGCGCCAACCTGAAGGCCGATACACGAGTACCACTGGCGACATGATGGATGCCGATTCCGGCGTGGTTACTTTTGGACTCGACGTTACACGCGGCACCATTCTTGGCCTCCTGGTCGAATCTCCGACCATTCGGGATCGAATTGAACAGGGTGGCATCGTTGGTTACTGCATTATTGCCCTTGGGCTGGTTGGTTTGTTGATTGCTATCTTGCGGTTGATTGCCCTGTCAGGTGACAGCCGCAGAGTTGCCGCTCAGCTCAAGCGCGATACGGCCAGTGCGGATAACCCGTTGGGACGTGTTCTGGCAGCATACGAAAGCAATCGTGACGCTGATACGGAAACCATTGAGCTCAAACTCAGTGAGGCTGCGCTCAAAGAGATGCCGGGCCTGACCAAGGGTTTGCTCTTCATCAAGGTGGTCTCGGCAGTTGCACCGCTCATGGGGCTCCTGGGTACTGTTACCGGCATGATCAAGACGTTCCAGGTGATCACGCTTTACGGTGCCGGTGACCCGAAAATGATGGCTGGTGGCATTTCGCAAGCCTTGATGACAACGGTGATGGGCCTTGTGGTAGCAATTCCGATGGTGTTGTTGCACACGGTTGTAAGCGGCCAAAGTCGTAAGATCGTCAATATTCTCCAGTCACAGAGTGCGGGTCTGGTTGCTCAACACTCCGAGCGCAAAGGCTGAGGCCGAAAGGAGTCGCCATGCTTTGGATTGCTGACAGCTTCGAAGCCATACGGGATTTCATGAATCTGGGTGGCCCGGTACTAAAGGCCATCGCGGTGGCAATTTTTCTGATGTGGGTGGTGATTGCGGAACGGTTGTTGTTTTTCCGGGCGCCCATGAAAGAGATGGCTCGAGAGATTCATGACAATTGGGAAGCGCGCCAGGAACGCCGCTCCTGGCATGCGCACCAGATTCGCGAACTGATGATTGCGCGTTTCAGCGAGGCTTCAAACAAGGGGATCGATATGATCCAGACGCTGGTCGCGTTATGCCCGTTGCTAGGCCTGCTTGGAACGGTAACAGGAATGATCAGCGTGTTTCAGGTCATGGCTGTTTCAGGTTCAGGCAACGTTCGCGCTATGGCCGCCGGCGTATCCCAGGCAACTGTGCCGACCATGGCGGGGATGGTAGGAGCACTTTCCGGTGTTCTATTGGTAACGTTGATAAGCCGCCGTGCGGCTCGTGAAGTGGAGTTTCTGGAAGACTCGCTCACCATGGATCACTAAGGACTAATGCATGCGTAAGACTGATCTTTCGATGGGACAGAGCGATGAGGGCGAAGAAATCAACCTCACGCCGATGCTCGACGTCGTATTTATCATGCTGATCTTCTTTATCGTCACGGCATCCTTCATTAAGGAATCAGGAATCGACGTCAATCGCCCTGATGCTCCGGTAACTGAGACCAAGCCGGAAGACGCCAATATTCTTGTGCAGATTCGCGCCAACGACGAGATCTGGATCGATCGTCGTTTGATCGACCCACGTGCGGTGCGTGCCAATATTCAACGGCTGCATGCTGAGAACCCGCAGGGGTCGGTCGTGATCATGCCACATAAGAAATCGACCAATAAGATGCTCGTGACGATAATGGACGCTAGCCGGAGTGCTGGCGTCTACAACATATCCATCGCGGATCAACGTTGAGCGGGACCTCAATAGGACGAATGTAATGCGAAATCACCATGGTTCGATGGGGCAGGAAGATGAAGGTGAGGAGATCAACCTGACACCGATGCTTGATGTCGTGTTCATCATGCTCATTTTCTTTATCGTGACAGCAACCTTTATCAAGGAGGCGGGTATTCAGGTCGATCGCCCGGACACTGTTACGGCTGAGTTTCAGGAAGATGCCTCCATACTGATCGCGATCAGTAGTACTGATGAGATTTGGATTGACCGTAAAGAACGGGAGCCTCGCGCCGTACGCGGCGTCATCGAGCGTCTGCATTCCGAAAACCCGAAAGGGTCCATCGTTATTCAGGCAGACGAAGACTCGACGAATGAGATGCTGGTCATCGTCCTGGAAGCTGCAAAAGCCGCCGGCGTTAAAAACGTTGCGATTGCTGCCGACAACGACTAGCGACTAACGGAGACGAAGCGGCTGAAACCGCTAAGGAGAATAAGCCCATGACAAGCCGCTATGCATTTTCAATCTTGATAGGCATGGTTGTAACGCTGAGCTTGCTGTTCGTCATGCAATTGCTCATTGCATCGGGTAAGAAGGCACTGACCGACCCGCGCGAACGGCACAAGCTTGAATTCGTGCGCGTCAAACGTAATGAAAACCTGAATACTGCTGATTTCACGCCGGAGAAACCGCCGAAGCCGCCCGAGACGCCGCCGGAAACGCCGCCGCAGGATTTGGATAACATCGACCCCAATGCGCCGACCATTAGTATTAGGCCGCCACAAGTATCCGCTGATACCAATATCGGTGGGCCAGGCAGCATGAATATCGCCGAGGGCGATTATCTGCCAATCGTGCGCGTGGCGCCGGTATACCCGACGCGAGCGTTGACACGAGAGTTGGAAGGTTTTGTCGACATGTCCTTTACCGTAACCACGGCGGGAACTGTAAAAGATCCGATTGTATTGCAGTCAACCAGCAGCCTGTTTGAACGCGCCGCGACACGCGCTGTACTGAAATTCAAGTATAAACCACGTGTTGTCGACGGTATTCCGGTGGAAGTGGTCGGCGTCAAGACGCGTATCACCTTCGTACTTGAAGACTGACGATAGTAAGACTGAGATATAGTCGAATACCTCTGGCGGGAAATTATCCAGAAGGATACTTTTTGATATGAAAATTCATCGTGGAATCTTACTAAAGCTGTGCCTGGTGGTGCTTGTCGGGACATTGGCTTTCGGCGATGCGTCAGCGCAAAGCGGCCGCGCCAGTAAAGACGACAAAACCAAGACCAGGCAAGCTCAGGCGGTCAGCAAGGAAGTCTATGACCGTATTACGAAAGCCCAGGAAATGTTGGAAGATGACAACGATCGCGGCGCGCTGCAATTACTCAACCGTCTCTACAACCCCGACAAACTCACGGAATACGAACAGGCCAACGTACTGAACTACATTGGTTTCATTCACTACAACATGGATCAGTTCAGGGAAGCGATCTCGACCTACGAGAAATTGCTCCGGATCCCAAGCCTCGAACCGCAGATGGCCAAGCAGACAACTTTCACAGTCGCGCAATTGTTGACCATGGAAGAAAAATATTCTGAGGCACTGAGAACCCTGGACAAGTGGTTCATTCTCGAAACGAACCCGCCGGCCAACCCGTTCATTCTGAAGGCGCAACTTTACTATCATCTAGATCGTTTCCCTGAGATGGTCGAGCCCATCGAAAACGCCATGCGCGTTGCACGCTCGCGCAACAAGCCAGTGAAAGAAAACTGGTATGGGCTTTTGAACTACGCATATTACATGGACGAGAATTATCAAAAAGTTCGTGATATTCAGAAAATTCTGCTGGAAACCTGGCCAAAGAAACGCTATTGGAAGTCGCTTGCCGGCGCATTCACCGAACTCGGGCAGGATGAAAAGCTCATTTATGCCTACGATGCTGCGTTCACCCAGGGAATGTTGGACACTGAAGCTGAGTTTGTCACCATGGCGCAGCTTTACCTGCAAGCCGAGGTTCCCTATAAGGCAGCCAGGCTTCTCGAGGAAAAGATGTCGTCCGGGGTGTTGGTCAAGAATGAGAAGAACTACCGCCTGTTGTCCCAGGCCTGGACGCTATCTATGGAAGATGAAAAATCCGTTCCTGCCCTGAAAGCGGCCGCGAATATGGCGACCCATGGCGAACTGGATGCTCGGCTGGCAAACGCTTACCTGAATATCGGTGAGTACGGTAGCTGTGTTACGTCCGCGAAGAATGCTCTCCGCAAAGGCAATCTCAAGAGTCCGGACTATGCCCAGATATCGTTAGGTATGTGCCTGTACAACCAACGCAAATATGGCGCAGCCGAGGACTCCTTTGATAAAGCGGCGAAGGTACCCAGGTCGCGGCGCACGTCCTCACAATGGATTCGTGTTATTAAGGCCGATGTAGCTCGAAACGAGCAGATTCGTTTCGCGGAACAGGCTGCCCGCAAGAAACGACGGGAACTCGACGCTCGCAAGGCGCAGAGCCAGAGAGCCCGCTGAGCCAGAGAGTCTGAGTTCGTCGCGACAAGAGAATTAATGACACTCATGATACAAGGGCGTTGACCAGGCATGGTCAACGCCCTTAAACTTGCGCGCCTTTCAGCCACGGAAAACAGCAATGCCGAGAGTTACCTATATCACGCCAAACGGAGATCGCCACGAAGTGGAAGTGGAAAATGGCTACTCCGTAATGGAAGGCGCCATTAATAACAACATCGAGGGTATAGTCGCCGAATGTGGTGGCGCTTGCGCCTGTGCGACGTGCCACAGCTACATCGACGCGGCATGGGTTGAGAAGCTCCCGGAAATGGACGATATGGAAGACAGCATGCTGGACGCCGCTTTTGATCGTAAGCCTAATAGTCGCTTGACTTGCCAGATCGAACTGAACGATGAACTGGACGGTCTGGTCGTACACGTCGCCGACAATGAGTACTGAAACAGGAGTAACAAGAATGACCATATCTGCAGGTGAGAAAATGCCGTCAGGCACCTTTGGCGTAATGACAGAATCCGGGCCGGGTTCGCTTTCCAGCAACGAATTATTCGCGGGAAAAAAAGTGGTTCTCGTTTCGGTACCCGGCGCTTTTACGCCAACTTGTTCGTTGAACCACCTTCCGGGCTTTATTGATCATGCCGAACAATTGACCGCAAAAGGTGTCGACACAGTTGCCTGTATGGCGGTCAACGACGTATTCGTCATGGATGCATGGGGTAAGGATCGAGGTGTTGGCGAGAAGGTCGTCATGCTCGCCGACGGCAATGGCGAGTACTCTCGCGCTCTCGGACTAGAACTCGATGCCAGCGGATTCGGCATGGGGATGCGTGGGCAACGCTTTGCCATTGTGGTTGATGATGGCGTCGCCACGCACGTCGCGATAGAAGATCCTGGCCAGTTTGAAGTCAGCAAGGCTGAAGCGATTCTGGCAGCACTGTCGTAGGAGCGCGCCTTGCGCGCGAAGGGCACACGCGCCGCGATATCTGGCGAACTTGCGTCACGAGCGGCGACTTCAAGCAGCCTAACGGCTGCCGCGTTGCTTCGCGGCCAAGGGCCGCTCCTACGGTAAAGCGTCAGTCAATTCCGGAACTATTTTGAACAGGTCGCCGACCAGACCGATATCCGCAACCTCAAAGATCGGCGCTTCTCCGTCCTTGTTGATCGCGACGATCGTTCCGGCATCTTTGATGCCCGTCAGGTGCTGAATAGCACCTGAAATTCCAATGGCCATGTACAAGTCCGGTGCAATGATCTTACCTGTCTGGCCAACCTGCATTTCGTTCGGCACATAGCCCGCATCGACTGCGGCGCGTGAGGCGCCAACGCCCGCACCAAGCTTTTCCGCAAGCTTATATAGAATGTCGAAGTTTTCTGCACTTGCCAGCGCACGTCCACCGGACACAACCTTGGCAGCGGTCTGCAGATCGGGACGATCGGTCTTGCCGGATTTCAACTCGACAAATCGCGTATAATCAGGCACTTCGACTGTCGCATCCGCAGCCTCTATGGGCGCGGAATTGCCGCTGCCAGCCTCACGATACGACGCCGTTCGTACGGTCGCAACGACCACATAATCGGCCGGGGCTTCGACTGTAATGACAGCGTTACCGGCGTAGATCGATCGTTGGAATGTATGGCTGCTTGTAACACTCATGATGTCACTGATTTGATTCACACCAAGCAGGGCGGCGACCCGCGGCAACAGATCCTTGCCAAAGGTTGTTGAAGGTCCGAACACGTGACTGTAGCCAGCTGCAAGAGCTGCGACCTGTGGTGCGAGGACCGCCGCCAGCGCATGTGCGTTTTCCGGTCGTTCAATCGTCAGAACACGGGCTACTGAGTCGATCTGGCTTGCTTCAGCCGCAATCGATGCGGCGCTCGACGCGAATACGGCGACAACAATTTCACCACCATTGATTTCGGCCGCACAGGCGATTGTTTTGGCCGTACTCGGGTTAATGACTGAACCATCGTGCTCAGCAATAATCAGTATTTTTGACATCAAAGCAGTCCTTTATCTTTAAGTGCCGCGATGAGACCGGCCACATCATCCACCATGATGCCGCGCTGGCGTTCGGCAGGAGCCTCAAAGGCTGTTGCTTTGATGGCAGGCCCGAGCTCGATGCCCAGATCGGCAAGCGGAATTTCCTCAAGTGTTTTCTTCTTGGCCTTCATGATGTCCGGTAGTTTGACGTAGCGGGGTTCATTGAGGCGCAGGTCCGCTGTGATCACCGCTGGCAAGTCAATCTCGATCGTCTCCAGACCGATGTCCACCTCGCGGGTTACGCGGGCCTTATCGCCGTCGAACACAATCTCGGAAGCGAATGTCGCCTGCGGACGGTCCCAGATCGCTGCCAGCATCTGACCGGTCTGACTGTTGTCATTATCAATGGCCTGTTTGCCCAACAACACAAGGTCAACCTTCTCGCGATCAATAATTGCTTTGAATACACGGGCACAGCTCAGCGGATCAAGTTCTTCATCAACTTCAACCAGGATGGCGCGATCGGCGCCCATCGCAAGCCCCGTTCGCAGTTGCTGCTGTGCGGCGGATGATCCTACCGATATGACGATGACCTCGGTCGCATTGACACTCTCTTTGATGCGCAACGCCTCTTCCAAAGCGATTTCGTCGAACGGGTTGATGCTCATTTTGACGCCGTCGGTATCGACACCGCTGCCATCGTGCCTGACCCGAACGCGGACGTTGTAGTCAACGACTCGTTTGAGGCCTACCAGTATCTTGTCCACCTAAGAAACTCCGAATTGCCATTGTGGCAGGCTGGGCGGGCCAGTCCCGCGGCCCGCTATTGTCCTTTACAGTTCAGGTGTGTACAAGGCCAATTTTGGCAGTCTGAAAAGCTTGTTTCGGGAGGCCTGATGAGCGCCTTCTGGCTGCGGATTTGGCGTAAACTTGACCACATGTGAGCCCGCCGGCCAAATTCGTGGCCAGCCGGCTACCGACCCTGCAGCAGTACGACAAGGATGACCGTAGCATGATAGAAAACGTTAAAAACCCGTTAGTTATGTTGTTTATCTCATGTGGTTTAGCATCATGTGCAGGGGGTGATGAGCGCTCCGACGAGGACGAATACGGGGCCGAATCCAGACATGCGGATTGCATCTATGAACCAAGTGTCCGAGGATACACTGTACTTGATGAGTCGAATCTCATCGTGGAGGCGTCACACAGACGCCATTACCATGTAGTCCTGCAGAGGCGAGCACGTGGCCTGAAGTCCAGCAGGGGAATTGTTTTTGATTCTACGACCAGCCGCGTATGTGCCGGATTCAGCAAGATAAGCTTTGAGTATGGTGGGCATCGCGAGTCAATACGTATCGCGTCCATTAGAGAACTAAGCCCCGAGGACCATGAAGACATCCTGATTCAATTCGGCAAGAAAGAGCCCGAAATCAAACAAACCCCTGCGGCGCATGATGTGCAAGGCGCAGAGGTAGAAGAGCTGGACCCAGCCGCCGACGATTCGTCAGGCAACTGAGTCACGCAATCCGCAATCTCCGTGCGGACCCGCCCGGCCAGCCGTAAGGTTGGCCGGGTTTTTTTGACGATAAGAAAATGACCTCGCCTTTAACAAATATTCGCGTACTGGACATGAGCCGTATACATGAATTTCCTGATTGGCGGAGAGACGCCTGAGGGCATGGGCACGGCACACCCCAACCTGGTTCCGTACCAGGTCTTTGCGACGCTCAATGGCAGCCTGATGCTCACCGTGAGGAGTTGATCGCCTTACTCGAAGCCAAATTCAAGGAACGCAATACAACGCACTGGCTGGATTCGCTACATGCGAAATTCGCGTGGCGCCGCCGTTACTTGGAGAACATACGCATGAGGTGTTACAGCAGTGGTTGGGTTATTCTGATGAGCACATAAATGCGTTGCGGGGAAAAGAAGTCCTATAAGCGATACTGTCCCGGCTGGCAAGATTGTAAGGAATCCAAGCCTGACCGATGTACAACTGGCTAAATGAAGCACTGGCGGACTCTGCATCGATTGTCACGGCAAATAGGCGGCTGGCACGCATGCTTGGCAAGGAGTATGGCGCGCAACAAATCAGCTCCGGACTAAGCGCCTGGCGCAACCCTGAAATCAACGCATGGCAGGACTGGTTGATCGCTCTGCTTGCCACCGCTCAAGATCAGAAATCCCTGCCGACCCGCATCACAGCGCAACAAAGTCAGTGGCTTTGGGAGCGCTGCCTGCGCAAAGAGCTGGCAGAGTCTGACTCGAGCCTGGCCAGTCTCGTGCGCATGTCGCGCGACACATGGCAGCGCCTGGCCGACTGGCAGATCCCGATAACGGAAGTTGCACGCAGTGCACTCAGTGCAGATCAACGCATGTATGCCGTAGCAGCGGGGCGTTATCTGGGTATCCTGGAACGCGAGCATTGGGTCGACGACGCAGGATTGGCGGGCCTGGTGCTGGAACTCATCGCGCAACGTCGCGTAACGCTGCATCGCAAGGTCACTTTCGCCGGTTTTGACCGGCGTCGGCCGATTCTGGACGCAATAAGCAATAGTCTTCGCGATGCGGGCAGTACGGTCTGCATCCCGCCTGCTCGCAAGAGTGCCGCGACGATATCGATGCAGCAGTTTGGGAATACAGACGCGGAGTTGCGGGCCGCAGGTGCGTGGGCGCGCACCATTCGTGACAAGAATTCTGACGCTCGCATAGCAATTATTTCTGGGAGTCTCGAACAAGACGCCGAACGAGTATCGAGCCTGATCCGAGAGGGCTTCACGCCCGGCTGGCAGTACGGTCACCGGTCACTGTTTGCTGCGCTGAACGTTTCGTATGGTCGCAAGATCCTGGAGTATCCGGCTATCGCGATCGCGATGCTGGTATTGCGTTGGATCGTTCGTGACTTGTCGGCGCTGGAGGTCGGCCTGTTGCTGCGCTCTCCCGTTATGGCAACGTCCGACCTGGCCGGGCGCAGCCGGCTGGAACTGCAGTTGCGAAAACTGCCGGACCGCGCCTGGTCACCCGCGATGATCAGCGCCGCACTGCGACGCCATGACGACAATGCGGACGGCAGCAACTGGTTGGCTGCTGTCGCAACATTGACGCAGCGGCGCAAGGATATGCCAATACAGGTCTCTCCTGCGGATTGGGCTGTTTATATTGATGAAACCCTGAGGTCTCTGGGCTGGCCAGGCGCGGGCGCACTGGATAGCGCCGAGTTCCAGCTCATCAACCGTTGGCGTGAATTGCTCAATGATTTTGCACGGCTGGACCTGGTCAGCCCAAGAATGAATCTTGCCAGCGCGTTGTCACGGCTGGAAATTCTGGCCGGAGACACGGTATTTCAGCCTGAATCGACGGACGCTGCGGTGCAACTGATGGGGCCACTTGAGGCGTCCGGCGCAGAGTTTGATGCCGTTTGGATCAGTGGGCTGACGGCCGCCAACTGGCCGCCTGCGGGCACTGCCTCCGTGCTGATATCGAGGCGCCTGCAGCAGCAGCACGGTATGCCCGATGCCATTCCAAAGGACACTTTGCAATATGCAGAAAGCGTACTGCAGCACCTGATGACGTCGGCGCAGCAGGCAGTCTGCAGCTATGCCATTACGGTTGATAACGTGGAGCAGACACGCAGTGAATTGCTCCTGCCATACGCAACCACGCTGGATACGCCGGCTGCGGATCCGGGATGGCATGCCACCCGACTCATTGCTGCTGAACAGATGACCGGCATTGCTGACAAAGTGCCGGCAGTGGAGGTTGACGAAGTTTTTCACGGTGGTGCTGGAACTGTGCAGCGACAGCGAGCCGAACCTTTTTCGGCGTTCGTGCTGGATCGTATGGGGGCACGATCGATATTCCCACAGGCCGTCGGTATCCCGGCATTAGTGCGTGGCGACATTATCCATGCAGCATTGCATAGACTGTTTGTCGATCTTCCGGACAGCAGCACTATTCAGGCTTGGCATGATGAGGAAGTGTCGTCGCGTATCAATGCCGCGCTCGACTCCGCCTTTGCTCGCCACGAACGCAATACCGACGCAGTCCTGCAACAGTTGTTTGCAATTGAACGCCGTCGGGTAGCGCGATTGTTACGGCAGATCATCGAGATCGACGCAGGGCGGGGCGAATTCGAAATTACCAGCGTGGAAGGCCAGATGGAATTGGCAGTTGGCAACATTCGTTTGCCATTGCGGTTCGATCGAGTCGACGAATTCAGTGACGGACATATTGCGATACTCGATTACAAAAGCGGAGCCAAAAAGAAACTTCTGCGCGCCGGCGAAGAGGCAAATGAGATTCAGTTGTTCGTATATGCCTGTGCAACAGAAGCGCCTGTTGCCGCACTGGCACTCGTCAATATCGATAGCCGGGAGATTGCATTCGATGGCGCGGGCCGAGGTTATACCGATGAAGCGGAGTGGCCGGAACTGTTGCAACGGATAAAGGACGAAATCGCGGTGATCTGTGACGACCTGGCGGCAGGCGATGTCCGACTCAATATTGAACAGGGCGTGCAGGATGCTCGGCGCTTAAATCTGTTGAGTCGCTTCACGGAGTTGCGTCGTGATTACTGACGCGCAACTACTGCAGAATGATTTGGATGCGCGCATGGCGGCGCTGGATGTGGGGCGCTCTTTTATCGTTCAGGCGCCTGCTGGATCGGGAAAAACGGAGTTACTGATTCAGCGCTACCTGAAGCTACTGTCGATCGTCGAGCATCCGGAAGAAATTCTTGCCATAACGTTTACTGTCAAAGCGACTGCAGAGATGCAGTTACGAGTGCTGGATGCATTGCGGCGCAGCCAACTCGGAGAACAACCCAGGGAG
Organism: Pseudomonadota bacterium; assembly: GCA_022573655.1. GTDB lineage: Bacteria > Pseudomonadota > Gammaproteobacteria > Steroidobacterales > Woeseiaceae > UBA1847. Next base: position 25,521 of record JACZTO010000016.1, on the reverse strand, counting down.
GAATTCCAAAAACTCACGTCCGATCTCGCGAACGCGGTTTTGGCGCGCAGCGCAGAACTTGACTGGAACCTGATTGGCAATCCGCGACGTATGCGCATCATGACCCTGGATGCTCTGAACGCCTCACTAGCCAGAGCACAGCCATTAAGCGCTACTGAAAATGCGAGTGGCAATCGCATCGTGGTCGGTGCAGAACTCAAGGCTGTACATCGCAATGCGGCGTTTGCGACTCTCGACTGGCTGGCCGAAAAGGGCGCGTTGCAGGCTGCAACCAGGGACGTGTTGCAACATGTCGACAACAATACCGGGCTGTATATTTCCTATTTATCGCAGATGCTGGAGACGCGGGACCAGTGGCTGCCTTTCATCGGTATTGGCGAACTTAGCAACGACGATGCGCTGCGCCTGCGGGCGAAGTTCGAAGCCGGCCTCGAGTTTGCGGTCAGCGAGCACCTGATCAAAACGGCAGCAATCTTCACATCGGGCGCTTACGCGAAGCTCGGCGGCCTGCTTGATTATGCCGCGGCCAATTTGCTCGCTGCCGATACCGGGGCCGGTTTGATAGGCCATTTATCCGGGCTGACGGCGCTACCCGAGGCACAGACGGCCAAGATTGATCAATGGCGGGGCCTGGCGGAATTGCTACTGACGCAGGCAGGCACATTGCGCAAGAAAGTCAACAAACGGCAGGGGTTTCCGCCATCGGACGAGGGCCAGAAAGAATCCCTGCATGCACTGCTGGAAGACATGGCTGCGAATGTCGAATTGGCGATCTGGCTACGCGGCGTGCAGTCGTTGCCACCAATCAGGTACACAGACGAGCAATGGGCAATTCTACTCGCGCTTTTTCGCCTGCTGCCAATGGCGGTTATCGAACTCAAGCGTTTGTTTGCAGAACATGGAATTGTCGACTATACGGACATTGCGTTGACGGCTGCCGCAGCTTTGGGAACGGCCGATAATCCGGGTGACATAGCGCTGCTGCTCGACTACCAGGTGCGCCACTTGCTGATTGATGAGATGCAAGACACATCGAGCGCTCAGTATGCAATGCTGGAATCACTGACTGGCGGTTGGGAGCCGGGCGACGGTCGGACGCTTTACTGTGTCGGTGACCCCATGCAATCCATTTATCGATTCAGGAACGCAGAAGTCGGGCGTTTTCTCCTGGCACGTGAACATGGTATCGGGCACATCGCACTTGAGCCGTTGTTGCTGAGGCAGAATTTCCGCTCGGGAGAGCGCCTTGTCGAATGGTTCAATGATGTTTTTCCAACCATTCTGGCGCCGCGAGACGATCCGTTGCGTGCTGCAGTTGCTTACGCGGAAGCCGTCCCCGTGGCACACCTTGAAGGGCAGGGCGCGTGCGTCGTTCATCCGGTGTTCGGCGCTGATGCTGATCTGGAAGCGACTGCTGGCTGCGCTGTTATTGCCGCGACCCTGGCGGACCACCCCGGTGAGGACATGGCGGTACTGGTCAGGGGTCGCACGCACCTGCCGCAGTTGCTCGCCGAGCTGCGCAACGCTGGAATTGCCTACCGTGCCGTTGAGATCGACCGTTTGACAGATCTGCCGGAGATCATCGACATCCTCGCATTGACACGAGCGGCCGTTCATCCGGGGGATCGAGTTGCGTGGCTGGGTATCTTGCGCGCGCCCTGGATGGGACTGGACTGGGCCGATCTGCACGCGCTCACCAAGAATGACGCTAACACCACAATATGGGAATTGCTGCAAGACGACGAACGCTTGTCGGGTCTGTCGACCTATGCGCAAGACGTCATTGGCGCGAACAGGGACATCCTTAAGCATCTGACCACAACGCGCCGTGCACAGAGCCTTCGCGACCTGATCGAAAAAACCTGGATCGCAATGGGCGGGCCAGGCGCGCTCGACGACGACTACGCAATCGAAAACGTCTACCGTTTTCTCGATGTGCTTGGAAAAATGGAACGCGCCGGCACGCTGCTGGACGTCGCTGAACTCGAATCGATTCTCGACCTCGAGCGTGTTTCGACGACTACCGATGCACGCTTGCAGATCATGACCATACATCGGGCGAAAGGACTGCAATTCGATCACGTGTTGCTTTATGGCCTCGGACGAGCACCTCGTAGCGGCGACCGCCGGGTTTTGTCGTGGTTTGATCTGCCGGGCCAGGATAGTGAGGAGGGCAGGATTATCAGTCCTGTCGGCCCTCGCGCCGAGGTCGACAACGACGACATACACCGCTACATCGAGCTGACAAAGGCGGAGAAAGGGCGCCATGAGCAAGCCAGGCTGCTCTATGTAGCCTGCACCCGTGCGCGCAAGTCCCTGCACTTGATGGGCAACACCAAAATATCACCTGACGGGGAATCGATCAAGCCGCCGCGAAGTGACTCCTTGCTGCATTTGCTGTGGCGGTCGGTGGAGGCAGAGTATGTGAAGGCGTTCGCAGACCACACGGTTGTCGCAGCGGTGCAAGGCGACTCGAAATGGGTCAAACCGGTACTAAGACGCTTTGCATCGGCGTGGCAGCTACCAGAGGTCGAGTTGTTACCCGGGGCGCAGCAGACAGAGGATGTGCAGGATGAGACGAGCGAGGTTGAGTTCTACTGGGTTGGCACTGAGGCACGTATTGCCGGAACCCTGGTGCACCGCTGGTTGCAGATGATAGCCGACGGACGCGCAAACAAGCGTGTTCATGAACCAGCCGAATTGCGTCCCGTTACCCAGCGCTGGTTGCGAGAAATGGGCGTCGGCAAGGACATGTCCGGCGTCATTATCGAGCGAGTCGAAGCCGCCGTAAACGGCATGCTCGCTGACAAGAAGGGTTGCTGGATCCTGGATGGCGATGGTTACACGGAGCTGGGATTGAGCGGCGTGTACGACGGTGAAATCTCCTCGGTCATTCTCGACCGGGTGCGCATTGACGATGACGGTACGCATTGGATCATCGATTACAAGACGAGCTCACATGAAGGCGGCAACCTGGAGGGGTTTCTGCAAGTTGAAGCTGATCGCTATCGCCCTCAACTGGCACGTTACGCATCAATCTATGCGGCCTGGGCGAAGCAGGATGTCAAATGCGCCCTTTATTTTCCGCTGCTGCAGTCCTTCGTCGAAGTATGATTCCAGGCAGTGCTAGAACGCGCCTTCAAGTCGTAGCTCGTGCTGACCGCGGTCATTGGCAGGCGGCAGAAAACGCATTTGTTGCAGAAGGCTCGCGGGTGTTTCAGGCTTTGCAACAACCTGGCCAATAAAAGCAAAAGTGCGATCGCTGTTAATCTGCAAGCTGCCAGCAAGATCGACGACACCGTCCGTCTCCTCAATACTCGCTGTAATGCCGTTGTCCTGAGAGAAAAACTCTGCTTTGTAACCGCCGAGTGAATCACGTCCGATCAGCGGGACGATCAGGTTCGCCACTTGCAAGGTGCCGTGCGCTACAAGCAGCAGTCCGTCGCGTAACTCCAAGTGTGAAAATTGCAGACTGGTGTCGCCTTCCAGCCCGCGAATATTGAAACTCTCGGCAAACATTGCCAGGGGCAAGGCAGCGGTCAAGGACCTGAGAGTGATGCTGCCGCCGAATCCCACACTGATATCGGACTCCAGGATGCCTGCGGGCGGCGTGCCGACAATGCGGTAACTGAGCTTGCCAGTCAGCAGTTTCAATGGCTGGATACGCCAACTCAGGTTGCGAACATATAGTCCACTGACAGAAATTTCAGCCACACTGCCGGCCCACACGCTTCCATGGATACCGCTGATTGAGATTTGCGGGGGCGCAAACCAATTGTATGCCACCCGGGCGGGGAAAAGAGCGAGCAAACCCAAGGTCAGAACCAGCACCCCGAGTGTGATCAAGCCCCGTTTCGAGCTAATCAAAGAGCACGCTCCAGGGTTATCGTTGCATTCGTACGGCCCGGTGCAGCTTGCGCGTCCGTCGAGAAACTTGCGATCTGAACATGCATCTCATACTGCTCGCTGAGATCACCAAGCCACAACACGAGTTCGTCAAATGCGACATCCTCAAAGGAAATACGAATACCATTGCTCGCAGTGGGTTGGCTGCGGCGGCGGTATCTGTCGAGGCCGCGACTGCGCAGTGTCTGGTCAACAATGGTAATCGGCGTCTGTTGGCTTGCAGTTATCGGAGTCACACTGGGCTGCGCGTTGCTTGTTCCTGTCACCCGTAACGGCCGCAGCTCTGCGATCGAACGTTGCCAGTTTTCAACGTCTGTCCTCAGTGCAGCATGTTTCTTGTCCAGCGGAGCCCAGATCAGCCCGTAAATGAGCGCCAGGACAACAATGGCAGAGCCGGCCGATACAAACACACGTTCGCGCGCTTCCAGGGATTCGAACCAGTCTTTCATGACCCCGACTCCCGAATCCGAATGCGGCCATCAATTTTGTCGGCTACCTGATCGGTTGACTGGATTGCAGCCTGAAATCTGCCCGAGGCACTCACCGCTTTCTGAATGTTAACGAGAGTCGCGACGTCGGGTGTCGTCAAACGTATATCCATAATGCCCGCTCGATAACTGATCAACTGAATCTGCGCCGCAGAATTTGCCGCTACCGCCAAACCCAGTTCACGCAGACTGGGCAGGAAAACCTGCGGCGACGTTTTTCTGCCCATGCCGCGTTTGATCGATGCGACTGCTCTGAGCGGATCCATAACTTCACGCGTATCGCCAGGGTTGTGATAGCGATACTCCACCGTGAACTGAGCCCTGAGGGCTGCTTCCTCTTCGCCAAGCCGATAGTAATCAACGCCCCGTGCCGTCATCAGCAGGAGTGCGAAGCCAAGCAACAGGGCAGCTGCCAATTTCCACGGTGCAAAATACGCCACATAATCGGCGGTGGGACCGTATTGTCCCTGCAGCAAATTGACACCTTTCCCGGAGGCTATCGTTACCGCAAGCTTGGGCAATACACCGTCCGGAAGAACGTTAACGTCAACGCTATCCAACTCCTGCCGCAATGCGCTCCAGTCGGCAGACAAGTCCGTTTCCTGTTGCGCTGTGCAGAATGCAACAAGATGGCCGGACGAAGTGCTCTCGCCGCTCGCCTCGTCCTCTGCAGCGTCAAGCCGGCCAACGGCGACCAGCAGTTCGCGCGGGGTGACACCCTGCATCACGAACTCTGCATCTGCGCCATCGTTATAGAGGCTGCGATCGTCGTCAACCAGCAAACTCATCGTGCCGGGAATGCTCGCAAGCCCATAAATTTCGGACACGATTTTTGCAGCCGTTATGCCGGCAGCGCTCAGCCGGCTCAACCAGTCATCCATTTTTTCTCGCGCGACGATGGCGACCGGCAAACGCCCGCTGGCGTACGCCTTGCCAGCAGCAAAATGCAGACTCTCGATGTCATCTGCCAGGTCTTCCTCCAGCGCAAACGGCAATGCTGCGCGCAATTTTGCGGCGCCACGGACAGGAATATGCACGGTCGTCGTTAAGACATCGGTAGCCGGGACCAGGACGATGACCGCTCGGTCGCCGACTTCACCCGCGGCCTGGTCAAGACTGCCTGTCGCCACGCGGCTCTGGCGAGTGCCACTGTCGTCCACAAGAATCCATTGCACCGCACTGTCGGTGGCGTTAAATCGTAGGACGACGAACTCTGTCATGTCAGATGGTTCCCAGGCTACGCAGTATCGTCGTCACAGTGCCGTTTGGACTACGCTGCAATATGCTGAAGTAGGTGACGCGAACGGTATCAATCTGCACGACAGCCTTCAATCGAAAATAACTGCTCGACTCGGTCAGCCATGCGAATACTTCATCTTCAACGAGAACGGAGAAGGTGTCGACAATGCTTGAAAAACCGCCATTCTCACGCAGCGATATCAGTCCCTCAACCGCGCTGGCGTCCAGGTTATCATCCAGCGACATCAAGACTTCGGCCGTTGCCGTATTGACGTTAATCAGCGTATGGCCAGGCAGTGCGGTGACATGCGGCAGAAGTCTCTCATAGCTGGCTTTGTCCATACCTTCGAGCGCTGCGAGCTCAGTGATGTTAGTCAGCGGCCGGTTATAAGTCCGGTATGACGGCGTTAGACCGGTGTAGATTGAGTCCTCAGCACCGTCGGGGATTCCTGCCTCCTGGTCCGCATCAATCCAGTCCGCTGCAAGCCCTGCGAAGCGGGGGTCGAGGTCCAGTACCTGCAGTAGCCGCTGAAAATGCGCGAGCACCGTTTTATCAATCTCGCCGTTCTGATCAATCAGATTATTCACGTTAAAGCGGCCTTGCAAGTCCTCGATCTTGCCTGTGACAACGCCCTGCACGGTGTCACTTTCCACCGGTAATCCTGGCAAGTCACTCGCCCAGAGCTCGCCCAGGTGATCGGTCTCCCCATCAGCAAGGTCGTCGCGCAGGATATTGCGCATCCAGCTTTCCGCACCCAGTACCACCTGCACGCCTTGCTCGTGAAACAGCAGCACCATGGTCCGGCGTACGTCGAGAGCACTGTTCCACGCCAGGCCCGCCGCCAGCGAACCGGTAATCGCGGTAATCAACATTGCGGTGATCAACGCGACACCACGTTTGTGATGTGCGGTCTTCATGACGCGACCTCGATGATGCGGCGGATTTGTCCTTCGTCCTCCAGCGTCAAGATTATTTCCACTGCACGTGGCCGTAATTGCAATGCAGATTCACCTTGAGCACCTAACGGCGGCCACTGATTGATCGTCTCAAGATTGTCCTGGATCAGGCGAAACTCGAGGCTCACCACACCATCCAGAATTTCGGTGGCAATCGCATTATTCGAATACGTTGCGTCGAGGACCGTGTTGTATACACGCAGCAGCTTGTCTTCCTGCAACAAGTAAACGGATCGCTGCATGGTGCTGCGTGGCAAGCCCGCAGGATTCGGCCAGCCTCCGTGAGTAATAGCCAGCAAGTAATCATTGCTGGCAGTGACTTGCACGGCCGGCAAATAGGAATCGCCCATTTCCGAGCGCACTGGGCGGGGCGCTGCAGTCAACAGGTCATTGCCGATAAAGCGCATGGTTCGTTGAATAGCCTGCAGGCGATCCATGCGCGCGGTCAGCAGCGCCGCATTCGCCAATGTCTGGCCCAGAGACATATAGGCAAGCACCGTCATGACGCCGAATATGGCCATCGCAACCATCACTTCGATGAGTGTGAATCCGCGTGCCGAAGCCTGCTTCATTGCTTCACTCCGCGGCCAGGAGATTGTCGGCTCCAGGCCCGATTCGCTTCGCCGGGTGCACTCGGCAGTCCGACAAACCCTGTAACGGACCGAATGGTATGCTCGTTGCCCGCCAGCGTGACGCTTACGTCGATACGAAAAAGATCCTCAACACCGGTTTCCGAGACAACCGCTCGCCATTCCCACGTTGTGTTTGCGTAGTCGACCTCGCCACTGCTGGCACTGACCTCCGGAGCGTCAGCCGCGAGCCGTATTTCCGTGATCTTGTTTTGCGCGATCCAACTCGCGTAAGTGCGATCGCGCATCGTATTGGCAGCGTCGATCATTTGCACCATGCTGGCCGCAACGGCCGTAAGCGACAAAGCGACGATCGACAGAGCGACCATGACTTCAATCAAGGTGAATCCTTTGCAGCGCCGTTCGTTCATGAGCTAATCGTCTTCCTCCGCCCCGAACTCGATCCCGCCGAGTGCGTCGCCGCGGACAATAAAGAGCTGATCGTCGTAGCGACGCACGATGTGCAACTCAAACGGAGTTGTGTCGCCGCTCGAGTACATCATCAAGTGTGGCGCGTACAGGTCCATCGCGTTGCGGCCAACATCCTTTTCGTCGTCTTCAAACGGCATCGCGTCGTCATTCAATAAAATCCGTCTGTCTTCGAGATATAACTCGAACTCCACGTCTTCCGGGAGCGTTCTGGGCCGCAGAGCGTCGTCTCGTGAAATTTCGTTCCATTGGCCTGTCAACGCATCGTATTCAACGAAACGATAGCCCGACGTCATGAATTCCAAAGCGAATTCCCGACCCTGCATGACGGCGTCGTCCTGGGCGACTTCAACCAGTGCCGCAAGACGTTGGCCTGTGGTGCGCAGAACTCGGTCATTGTCGAGAACGCCGAAAGACAATAACGTTATCGATAAAATTGTTGCAATGATGACAACGACAACGAGAATTTCGATCAGCGTGAAGCCAGCCGTACGATTGTAAGTTTGCATTTGGGGTAGGGTGCCCAAAAGAGGGTGGCGACCTAATACACGTCCCAGTTGCCAATATCGGCGTCCATACCTTCACCGTCCGGGCGACCGTCTCGTCCCAGCGTGTAGATATCGATCGCGCCGTTATTGCCGGGGTTCAGGTACAAGTAGGGATTGCCCCACGGATCTCGCGGCAGGCGCTCCAGGTAACCACCGGGTTTCCAGTTTCTGACATTGGGGTCGTCTGGATTCGCAACCAGGGCTTCGAGTCCCTGATCGGTGGTCGGATAGGCGAAGTTATCCAGCCGATAAAACTTGAGCGCTGTATTGATGTTTGAAATCTCGGCACGCACTTTCGTAATCTGCGCATCGTCAACGCGGCCGATGACATTGGGCGCAACGATCGCAGCCAGAATGCCGATAATAATCACAACGACCATGATCTCGATGAGGGTAAATCCACGTTGCCGCGCAATTGCGCGCCATGCTGTCGAGTATGCAGTCACTATCCGGGCTCCAGGGCATTGTTAAGGCAATGCCGAATTGACTCTCTAATAATATAAACGTCAGTATACCAAACATGGGGTTATACAAAGAGACAGGCGCTGGTGCAGATTGGCGATCAGGCTTGGCTGGCGTCGCACTGGTGATACTTATAGCGACCGGCCTTATGTTGAGCGGAGATTCCGCTATGGAATGGCTGCGCTTCGATCGTGACGGCATCGCCGCCGGTGAATTTTGGCGTCTGCTGAGCGGCCACCTGACGCACCTGGGCTGGTCACATTTCGCCTTGAACAGTGCAGGATTGATCTTGGTCTGGTACCTGGTTGGAGCGGCGTATTCGCCGCTGGCGTGGCTCCTGATTGCCGCTGTTGCTATCGCCACAATAGATGTCTGTTTTTGGTTTCTGAACCCGGAATTGACCTGGTATGTAGGACTCTCTGGTTTGTTGCACGGCCTGCTGGTGGCCGGCATTCTGGTTCGACTGCGCGACTTAAACGCAGAAACAGTCATATTGGCCGCCCTGATCGTCGCGAAACTGGCCTGGGAGCAGTTCAATGGGCCGTTGCCCGGGTCTGAGACAACGTCCGGAGGACCAGTCATCGTCGATGCGCACCTTTATGGCGCTGCCGGGGGCGTCCTGGGTGGATTACTGACGCGGATTAGAGTCCAGCCACGCGCGTCGTTATAATGCGCGGCCTGTGATTCCGAGCAAACGGAGAGGATATTGACAGCAGCAATGGTTTTTCCGGGGCAGGGCTCCCAGTCGGTGGGTATGCAAGCCGATCTGGCCGCCGAATATCCAGTGGTGCAACAGACCTATGCGCAGGCGAGCGCGGTTCTCGGCTACGACTTGTGGCAATTGATTCAAGAGGGTCCTGCGGAAAAACTATCGGCAACGCTTGTCACTCAACCAGCGATGCTCACCGCCGGTGTCGCTGCGTACCGGGTGTGGCAAACGGCCGGAGGCGTCGAGCCGACACAAATGGCGGGACACAGCCTCGGCGAGTATACGGCGCTGGTTTGCGCGGCTGCGCTGGGGTTTGAGGAGGCGATGAAGGTCGTGATGCGCAGGGCCCAGCTGATGCATGACGCGGTGCCCTCCGGAGACGGTGCGATGGCTGCGATACTTGGCCTTGACGATGCTGCAGTTATCGCGGCATGTGATGAGGCCTCCGGAATCGGCATTGCCGAAGCGGTGAATTTCAATTCGCCCGGCCAGGTCGTGGTTGCGGGTCACAGGCAAGCATTGGATCGGGTCGTGGAACGGGCTAAGGAAGCTGGCGCGCGACGAGCCATAATGTTGCCGGTTAGCGTACCCTCGCATTCGTCACTGATGGTCGGCGCTGGTGAAGCACTGGCCGAAGCCCTTGCCGACACCGCGTTCCACACGCCGCGAATCACGGTGGTGGCGGCAACGGACGCGACACCGTACGGGGACGCGGACGACATTCGCAGCAGGTTGGCGCGGCAGGTGTACGGCCCGGTGCAATGGGTCGCGACTGTGCAGGCAATCATCGCAGCTGGAGCGACGTCTATTATCGAGTGCGGCCCGGGGAAGGTTCTTGCAGGCCTGATACGTCGCATCGATAAAGGCACGCCGGTTGCATTCATCGATTCAAATACCGGGCTGCAGAAAGCATTGCAGCTATGACGATCAATTCCAAGGATTCCAAATGAGCAAACTCTTCAGTTCAGACGCACTGGCAGGCGAGGTTGCGCTTGTTACAGGCGCTTCACGCGGCATTGGCGCGGCCATCGCCCAGGCACTGGCTGGCGCAGGCGCTAAGGTCATTGGCACGGCAACTACGCAGAGCGGAGCAGACGGAATTAGTGCCGCTCTTGATGGTAAGGGCCGAGGCATAGTCCTCAATGTTGTCGACGACGAGTCGGTTCAGGCCGCAGTGAAGGACGTGCAGTCGAATGAAGGCAGCCCGAGCATTTTGGTAAACAACGCGGGCATTACCAGGGATAACCTGCTCATGCGCATGAAACAGGAAGAGTGGGACGACGTCATGGCAACGAATCTCACGGGATTGTTCAAGCTCAGCAAAGCCTGCGTGCGCGGCATGATGAAAGCCAGAAAAGGCCGAATCATCAGTATCGCTTCGGTGATCGCGGTCATGGGTAATGCGGGCCAGGCCAATTACGCGGCGAGCAAAGCGGGCATGATCGGTTTTTCCAAGTCACTTGCCCGTGAAATCGGCTCGCGTGGTATTACCGTCAATGTTGTCGCGCCGGGATTTATCGACACCGATATGACCAAGGGGCTGGCAGAGGCTCAGCGTGCCAGCATGCTGTCCCAGATACCACTGGGACGACTTGGCGAAGGCGCCGACATCGCCAGCGCGGTGCTGTTTCTCGCGTCAGGCGGCGGCGCCTACATCACCGGGGAGACCTTGCACGTCAATGGCGGCATGGTGATGGATTGACGGTTGCTTAGCGGCCACGCACATTAAAGACGCCGCATCTGTAGATTGCCATGGGCTATTCACATACAATAGCCCCCCACGACCGGGGTGCTGCTTGAAAAATCAAGGACTTAGCTATAAATCGGTCGTGTTTTCAGGCCAAATTGAGCGCCTCATCAGGCCGGCCATTCTGAATATTTAGGGTCTTCTCAGGAGAAGCAACAACATGAGCAGTATCGAAGCACAGGTTAAGAGGATCGTTGCCGAGCAACTTGGTGTTAAGGAAGACGAGGTAACAAACGGTGCCTCATTCGTCGATGATCTCGGCGCAGATTCGCTGGACACTGTCGAGCTGGTAATGGCTCTCGAAGAGGAATTCGAAACCGAAATTCCGGACGAGGACGCCGAGAAAATCACCACGGTTCAACTGGCTATCGACTTTGTAACCGCTCGCCAAAGCGAGGGTTAAGAGGTTCGGCGCGACGCTTGTCGTCGCGCCATTTCTTCAGTTCCGAACGGCAGTTCTGCCACTTCAAAACGGACAGACATTGAGCAAACGACGCGTTGTAATCACCGGCATGGGAATCATTTCTCCGGTCGGCAGCAAGCTCGACGACGCTTGGGACAATGTCTGCAATGGCGTGTCCGGGATCAGTTTGATCGACGAGTTCGACACCAGTGGATTGCCGACCCGTATTGCGGGCCTGGTCAAGGACTTCGATGTCGACACCTACCTGTCAAAGAAAGACCAACGCAAGAATGATCCGTTTATTCATTACGGCGTCGCAGCGTCAATGGACGCAGTCGCGGACGCCGGCCTGGAAATCACAGCAGAGAACGGTCACACAATCGGCGTGGCAATGGGCGCTGGCATCGGTGGAATCAAGACCATTGCTGACAATCATGACAAGCTGCTCGCGGGTGGCACACGCAAAGTATCGCCATTTTTCATTCCCGGAAGCATTATCAATATGATTTCCGGCCAGGCCAGCATCCTGCAGCACATAACGGGCCCGAATATATCAATCGTTACTGCGTGCGCGACTTCCACGCACTGCATCGGACTGGCGGGCAGAATTATTTCGCACGGCGACGCGGAGGTGATGCTCGCAGGTGGATCGGAGTACGCAACGACGCCACTGGCGATGAGTGGTTTCTGTTCCGCCCGGGCAATGTCAACACGCAATGACGACCCCGCAGCAGCGAGCCGCCCCTATGACATTGATCGCGATGGTTTCGTGTTGAGCAATGGCGCAGGCTGCGTTGTACTGGAAGAATTCGAACACGCCAAAGCACGCGGCGCGCAGATCTATGCAGAGTTGATCGGTTTCGGCATGAGCGGTGATGCCTACCACATTACCCTGCCTCCAGCGGATGGGGAGGGCGCGCGCAAGTGTATGACAGCAGCAATTCGAGACGCCGGCATTGAGCCCGCGGATATCGACTACCTGAATGCCCATGGTACGTCGACGCAGGCAGGAGATATCGGCGAGACCAATGGCATCAAACGGGCGTTCGGCAGCGCCGCCCGCAAACTTGTCGTTAGTTCGACCAAATCAACGACCGGTCATCTGCTGGGTGCCGCTGGTGCAGCAGAGGCAATATTTTGTGCACTGGCCATCAAGAATCAGGTCATCCCGCCGACCATCAATCTGGACAATCAAGACCCCGAGTGCGATCTGGATTACACGCCGAATGTGGCGCGCGACGCAAAGGTCAAAACGGCCATCTCCAATTCATTTGGATTCGGCGGCACGAACGGAAGCTTGATTCTTCGAGCCATTGACTGAAGTCCTGAACCAGGTTTCCGGTCCCGACGAGCTACGGCAGCTCAATCAGGCATTTCCGGCGCGCTATCCTTTTTTGCTCCAGAGTACGACGCGCGGTGGCAATATTGGCCGCTTCGATATCTTGTTTGCTTTCCCCGGAGACTCGCTGGTCCTGCAACAGGCAGGTTCCCTGAGCGGCAATGTGCAGACCTGCGAGACGCAGTTTCTGCCAGCACTGGATCGCTGGTGGTCTGAGGAACGGCTGGACACAACCGATAGCCTGCTGCCATTTCACGGTGGCTGGTTTCTGTATCTTGGCTACGAACTTGCGCAGGAAATTGAGCCGGGGCTAAGTCTCTATGACGATACACTCTTGCCAACGGCATTTGCGGTACGTTGCCCGGCAGCGTTGATCTTCGATCATGAAGAAAATTCGTGTTCGCTTGTCCGCGAGGAAAACGATCCTGTCGCTTACGAGCAACTGCTTGCGGATATTGCCGATATCGCCGGTCCTGCGACGAACGCGAACGAGAGCAACGATGCGGCACTGACAGTCGTCGAAGAACCAGCGCAGCATTTCATGTCGGCTGTCGACAGGGCGAAGGAACATATTGCGGCCGGGGACATTTACCAGGCGAATCTCTCACGACAATGGTCTGCAACTCTTGCCGCTGATCTCAGCTCAGAAAACATTTATGCGGCACTCTGCAAAACGAATCCCGGCCCGTTCGCAGGTATCGCACATTGGCAGGACGTGTCAATTATCTCATCTTCGCCAGAGCGCCTGTTGCAAGTACGTGATGGCACGATTTCGACACGACCGATAGCCGGGACCCGGCCACGCGATGACGACAGCAGCGCGGACTCGGACCTATCAACGGAGTTGTTCGCGCACCCTAAAGAGCGCGCCGAACATGTAATGCTCATTGACCTGGAGCGCAACGATATTGGACGCGTATGCGAGGCGGGCACGGTAGAGGTCGATGAGATGATGATTCTGGAGAGCTATGCTCATGTCCATCATATCGTTTCAAATATCCGGGGGCAGTTACGCGCTGACGTGACTCCAGGGGAGGCTATAGCGGCGGTTTTCCCCGGGGGCACCATTACAGGCTGTCCCAAAGTGCGTTGCATGGAGATAATCAACGAGCTTGAGGAAGGCCCCCGCGGCGCATACACAGGCTCCTTTGGTTACCTCAATCGCGACGGCAGCATGGATTTGAATATCCTGATACGCACGATCGTTGCGCAAGGTAACAGTGTTTCGTTCCGGGCAGGAGCGGGCATTGTCGCCGACTCCGAGCCCGCGGCTGAACTTGAAGAAACGCGTGCCAAAGCCAAAGGCATGTTGCGAGCGTTATCACAATGACGGACTGGTTCAGGGACGATGTGCACAGTGCTGTGGCATCGCTTGACGAGCGGGCTTTTCAGTACGGTGATGGTCTGTTTGAAACCATCGCCATACGTGGCGGCAAGCCGCGCCTGTGGCACTATCATCTCGATCGCCTGGACCGAGGCTGCGAGTGTCTTGGCATGGCAATGCCAGACCATGAACAGTTACGACTATCGCTGCAAAAAGTGCTGGCCCAAAGCAGCGCCGCGAGCGACTCTTGTATTGTGAAAATCATTGTTAGCAGTGGCACCGGTCATCGGGGTTACGGCAGGAAACACATCAGCGACCCGTCGATTTGGTTCGGTGTATCTCACGCTACTCCGCTGCCGAAGTCGAATTATCGGGACGGTGTCGACACGCAGATTTGCAAGACGCGGCTTGCCACGGGATCGGCTACGGCCGGTCTCAAGACGCTGAATCGGCTCGAGCAGGTTCTTGCGCGCTCCGAGCTCATCGAGCAAAACTTGTTTGAAGGCCTGACAATGGATGCGAGCGGCATCATCATCTGCGGTACCATGAGCAACGTGTTTTTCGTCATCAAAAATCGCATCTCGACGCCGGCCTTGGATCAATGCGGCGTTGAGGGTGTTATGCGGCGCCATGTAATTGCGACGCTGGAAAAGCACGATATTGGCGTTTCTGACGCGACTGTTGAATGGCAGGACCTGGCATCCGTCGATGAAGTATTCATTACGAACAGTCAGTTTGGCATATTGCCGCTAAGAAGCTGTGGCGAGATAAGCTGGTCTGTTGGCGCAACGACGCGCAATGTCATGGAGTGCGTAAGCGCTTGTGGCGTGCCGGAGTGCCGGCTGTGAAGCGCTGGATCAAACCACTCGTAGCGCTACTGCTGGTCGCGACATTGACGGTTGCAACAGTTGTCATTCAGGTCAATCGATTCATGACCACGCCACTTTCGATAGCAGAAGCAGGCCTGGATTTCGAGATTCCCGCGGGAAGTTCATTCCTGTCAGTCACGCGCGGTCTCATCGCTGCTGGTGTTATTGATGGCGATCGCTGGTTTCAGCTGTACGTGCGTTGGACCAAACAAGCGAGCGCAATACAGGCAGGTGAATACCTGCTTGAAACGGGCGCGACCCCGATGTCCTTGCTGCAGCAATTTACCAGCGGCGCGGTCAGGCTGTATGCGTTTACCATAGTGGAAGGATGGACGCATCGCGATCTATTGCGGGCCTTGCACGCTCATGAGGCGATTGCCGCTGAATTGACGGACGAAGACTGGCCCGCGCTGCTGGATTCGCTTGGCGCGGACGTCACTCATCCTGAAGGATTGTTCCTGCCCGAAACCTACCGCTTTGCACGCAACACAAGTGACGCGGCGTTGCTTGGACAGGCCTATGAATTGATGCAAGATGTGCTTGCCGCCGCATGGCAGACACGCAGTGGCAGCACAGTGGTCGATTCTGCATACGAAGCGCTGGTGCTGGCCTCGATCGTGGAAAAAGAGACTGCCAAAGCTGACGAAAGATCGAAAATTGCGGGTGTTTTCGCGCGCCGGCTGCAAAAGCGTATGCGATTGCAGACCGACCCCACTGTCATTTACGGTATTGGCCCCGGATTCAACGGCAATCTGACTCGCAAGGATCTGCGAACGGATACCCCTTACAACACCTATACGCGCCATGGTTTGCCACCAACACCCATCGCAATGCCGGGCAGGGCGGCAATCACTGCTGCGTTGAATCCCGCTGACGGCACTGAACTTTATTTTGTCGCCACTGGCCTTGGCGACGGCAGCCACAAATTCTCAGAGACGAAGGCACAGCACGACGCGGCGGTCGCCGAGTATCTGCGCAGACTGCGCCTGCAACGCCACACCGGGAGCTGACTTGGAGCGCGGTAAATTCATTTCATTTGAAGGCATCGAAGGCGTTGGCAAGTCGACCAACATTGACGTCCTGGTGAAATGTATTGAAGCCTCCGGGCGGCAAGTGCTGACGACGCGCGAGCCAGGCGGAACACCACTGGCCGAAGAGATCAGGGAACTGCTGGTTGGGCATGGTGACGAACAAATGTCTGAAATAGCGGAACTATTATTGGTATTCGCTGCGCGTTCGCAACACGTAAACAACGTCATTTTGCCCGCCCTGGAAGCAGGCAAATGGGTCGTATGTGACAGATTCTCGGACTCCAGCCGGGCCTACCAGGGCGGTGGGCGCGGCATACCCATGGATACCATCGATCGGCTGGCCGATTGGGTGCATGGCGATACCTGGCCGGACCTGACCATACTGCTGGACGCACCTGTGGAGGTTGGCATGGAACGAGCCAACAAACGCGGTGCGCCGGACAGGTTTGAGCGGGAGCAACACGACTTTTTCGAACGCACGCGCGAGTGTTACTTGCAGCTCGCGAATGCAGAGCCGGGACGCTTTACCGTTATCGACGCTAACCGTAACCTGGCCGACGTGCGGGCCGATATAGTGCTGCTTGCGGAGAAGCTCATTGCTTCTAGTTAACATTAATAAAGATCTATAACGCATTGTTATATGGATATTATTTGGCATAAGGAATTCGCACGGTCCTGGCTGACTCAGGCGGAACAGGGGCGCCTGCCGCATGCCGTTTTACTGGCCGGACGTAGGGGTCTGGGCAAACGGGCCGCCGCCGCGTGGATGGGGTCTGAGCGTCTGGGAATCGAACCCGCTGCGTTGTTGCCGAGTTATCCACACATGACGCCCCAACACCCTGACATGACCTGGATTTCCGTCCCGGAGGACAAGCAGGCCATTGGCATTGAGCAGATTCGTGAGCTGGTAAGGCATTTAAGCCTGACGAGCTTCGCGGGCGGCACCAAGGTAGCCATTATCGAGCCGGCGAACGCCATGACGATCAATGCAGCCAACAGCCTGTTGAAAACGCTCGAGGAGCCGCCGGGTGACACGCTGATGATCCTGGTGGCCGATCGCGTGGGGAAGTTGCCGGCAACTATATTCAGCCGTTGTCAACGCATAGACTTCGCGCCGCCGAGCGAGCCAGTGGCATTGCAATGGCTGGACGGCGTCCAGCCGGGTGGTGCCTGGCTTGAGGCACTTCGCGTCGCAGGTGGTGCACCCCTGGCAGCGATTGACGCACTGGCGAATCTGGATACACACGTTGCCATGGCCAGGGATATGGCCGTCCTGGGCAGGGGCGAAGGCTCGCCCATCGAAATCGCAGCGCGTTGGTCGAAATTCGACCCCGGATTCGTCCTCGATTGGCTGGCACAACAGACAAAACTGGCAATTCTGGCGTGCTCTGCCGGGCGCGACAGGGCAGACGGGTTGGCAATCGACGATTCTGTGCTGCGGCGCATGGACAGAAGAAATTTGTTCTGCTATTTAGACATAATCAACCGGCTTCGCGGCCAGTCTGGCGGCTCATATAACGTACAGACGACCTTTGAAGGACTGTTGATCGATTGGGCCGACGGCCTCAGGGATTGCGGGCTGGCGCCACCAATGGACGGAATGGAGTTAATGAGGGTGAAATGAGTAAACCAGGACTACTGACACTAACGATTAAAGACAAGAGCGCCCTGTATCTCGCTTACATGCCTTTTGTTGTCAACGGTGGACTCTTCATTCCGACCAACAGCTCCTATCGACTCGGCGATGAAGTATTCATGCTCCTGAACCTGATGGGCGAGGAAGAAAAAATTCCAGTTGCCGGAACGGTTATCTGGATGACACCGAAAGGTGCCCAGGGCAAGCGAACGACCGGTATTGGAGTGCAATTCAGCGACCAGGATCAAGGCAACACGCAGAAGAAGATTGAAAACTATCTCGCCGGCGCTCTGGGTGGCGACAAGCCCACACACACAATGTAAAAGATAAGGGGACAGTGACCCTATCTCTTTAGAGATAGGGTCACTGTCCCCTTATCTTTTATTCGCGATTGATGCCGTCGCGCAGCACGTATGCTTTGTAGCCACGCTCACTGAGAATATAAGCACCGGCGGAACTGCGTCGACCGGTATCACAGCAAACGACATACTGCATGTCCCTTTTCAGCGTATTGATCTTTAGTCGGATGAAATACAGCGGAATGTTGAGCGCACCATCGAGATGCTGATTGTCAAACTCACTCGGCAGCCGGACATCGAGCCACTGACCACCGTCACGAATAACGTCTTCCGCTTCAGCCTTGGTTACCCAGTCGAGCATCGGTTCGTTCAGAAGCTTCCTGAAGTCATCCTTGCCCAGGCGCATGATCGCACCATCGCTCTGCATGGTTACCGTGGCATTGCGTTTGGCATCGGATATCAATGCTTCTTCGCCGAATGTATCGCCTACCTTCAATTCAGCCAGCTTGATGCCTTCCTTGCTTAACGGAGTTTCGCGCGTCACCAGTGCCTTGCCGCGAATCAGTACGTAAAAGAAATCGCCCTCAGAACCTTGCTTGAGAATGACGTCACCAGATCGATAATTGACCTGCTGCATGCGCATGAAAATCGCCTGAATATTGGCGGGTGGAATCTTGTGAAATGCCTTGGTCTGCAAGAGCATCGTCATCCAGTCTTCACCGCTCTGCGCATGCGCACCCGTGCCGTGCAGTTCGGAAACTTCATAGGTGCCGGTCTGATCCCAGGTAAGCATCACATCCAGCAGATCACTATCGATGGAAATGAATTTCACCCGATCCCGGGCACGTCCCGTGACCTGGCGGGGATAGACAGGGGCCACCGGGTTGCGCGCCGGATCGGTGCCACCTTGAATGGTGCCGATAACCTTGCCTTTGTCAACGAGTTCGAAAATGCCGGATACGATGTAGATCGTCCGCTTCTCGGTATCTCCTTCCTTGAACAACAGCTGGCCAGGCGACATTTCACGGACCTGCACCTTGCGCGCCAGCGCTGCAAGATTGTCCCGTTTAAGGCCGTCTAGTGGTGAAAATCCTTTGAGCAGCTCTGTGCTTACCTGCTCATTTGTCATTTTTACGTCCTGTAATCACTCGTGTATCGCCCTGTAGCCAGTTGGCCCTGTTAGCCGCGTATTCTACCGTTAATTCAATGACTTCTGTAACCGTATAATGCTCGCAGCGTGAAGCGGCGCACAGTTTCCTTTTCGCATGGCGGCTGACTGTGACGGCCGTCACAGGTCGGACCACCCAGTGTGTGGCTCAAATCGATCACCATAGGCTTTGCTCAGCGTGTTCAGGCGCATTACGACAGCCGTCGTGCCACGCTCTTTGGCATAATTTATCGGGCCACCACGGAACGGTGCGAACCCGGTGCCGAATATTACCCCAGCATCGAGAAGGTCCGAATCTGTGACTACGCCATCGTACAGGCAGGCAACAGCCTCATTGACCATTGGCAAAATGAGCCGGTCTTCAATATCGTCCGGCACGTCGCTGCCAACGGTTGTGGGCTTGACAGCTTTGCCTTCGCTCCAGCGATAGTAGCCCTGACCGGATTTTCGCCCCAGGAGGCCATCGGCTACCATTTTCTCCAGGCCGCCCGGGATCGGCCGATTCGTCGCCGCGCCCAGAACCTTCGATACATGAAGCGCGACATCCAGCCCAACACTGTCAGCGAGTTCCACCGGGCCCACCGGCATGCCAAACGCTTCGGCTGCCCGGTCGATCTCCACTAACGCAACGCCTTCGTCGGCAAGATGCATCGCTTCGGCCATGTAGGGTGCGAGAATGCGATTGACCACGAAGCCGGGTGAACTGGCACACTCAAGCGGCAACTTGCCAATTGCTTTCGTGAACGCGAAGCCGATATCGAGAGCGTCCTGGTCCGTATCGTCACAGCGGATGACCTCAACTAACGGCAATAGGGCGACCGGATTGAAAAAATGCAAGCCGATGAATCGTGTCGGCTCCCGCAAGACTGTGCGCAAGTCTTCAAGTCGTATGCTGGACGTATTTGTCGCGAGCAGGGCACCTGGCTTCATTGCGTCTTGCAGCGTCTCGTAGAGCTTATGTTTGGCCTCCAGGTTTTCATAAATAGCCTCAATGACGAGGTCGGCCCGGGCGACGCCGTCGCCATTGACATCGGCCTGCAGCCGTGCGGCCGTTGCAGCACGTTTTTCGTCGTCACGAACCCGCTTCGCGAACAATTTGCCGGCGCGTTCAATGGCGGGATCGATGTACTGCTGTTCGCGATCCTGCAGCGTCACAGTATGGCCGCGCAACGCACACCAGGCAGCGATATCGCCGCCCATAACGCCGGCACCCACGACATGAACGTGCTCAATCCTGGAGGTCGTCTTGTTGCCCTGGCCCTTGAGTCTCGCTTGCAACAGGAAAACCCGAACCAGGTTACGCGAGGTGTTCGAACACATCAGGTCCGCGAAGCTACGCGCCTCTGCCTCGTACCCGGTATCCTCCGAAGCGCCGTATCGCGCCCAGTTAGCGATGATCGCGTACGGAGCAGGGTAGTGGTCTTTGCGGGCTTTGCTGCGTACCTGCTTGATAAGCGTGTTGCGCAGGGTTGGCCGCAACAAAGCGCTATTCAATAGCCGGTCGATGAATGACGCTCGCTGTCTTGGTGGTGACTTGGCAATGAATTCAGCCGCATCCCGGCGCCAGTGGTCAGCCGAGGTTATCTTGTCAACCAGGCCGATGGATTTGCCCTTAGCTGCCGTTATTGAATTGCCAGTCAGCATTAATTGCATGCCGGCCCGAACACCGCATATTCGAATCGCCCGAACGGTACCGCCGAATCCCGGATGCAGTCCGAGTTTCACTTCAGGAAGACCCAGCACTTTCTTATCTCCCGCAAAGACAATGCGATAGTCGCAAGCCATGGCGAGCTCAAGGCCGCCACCAAGACATACACCATTGATCGCCGCAACAGTCGGACAACCCAGATCCTCGATCTGAGCGAAGAGTTGCTGGGTTAATCGCACCACTTCATAAGCGCGCTCAGGCGACTGGATGCTGCCGAATTCCTTGATATCCGCACCCATGACAAAACTGCGCTCCTTGCCAGACCAGATCACGAGCCCTCGGGGCGGACTTTCACGGATAGGATTCAGAAGTTCATTCAGTTCGGTAAGAACAGAGGAAGACAAGACGTTGGCGCTCGCATCCGCTGTGTCGAGGCATAGCCAGGTGATGCCGGCATCGTCTGTTTCCGTTTTCCAGTGTTGGTAAGCCATATGCTCCATTACCGCAATTCGAAATCACATATCAGTGGCAGGTGATCTGACAAGCGCACGTCGGCAATCTCAAAGTTCGTCACTTCAATGCCGTCCTGAAATAGCACGAAGTCGAGCTCTTTGCGCGGCGCTCGACTTGGGTAGGTTGGTAGACTATCGGCGTTGGCTGAGGTAAGACCGGCCGCCTTCATGAACAGGTAAATCTCGTCCTCGCCCCAGAAAGTATTGAAATCGCCGGCAACCACGACCGGCTTCTCGACATTTTGTATCAAGTCATAGAGGTGGCGTAATTGCAGGTGCCGGTGACGGTACTTTAGTGATAAGTGCACCAGGAACACCGCGTAGTCATCCATCTCCAGCTCGATAATCAGACGTTTGATCCCGGTATCGAAATAGTGAAATTTCTCACCGTGAACTCGCGCTGCCGCCATGAACGCATTGCCCTGTTTACGAACGATGGGCAACATCTTATTCAGTGATTTTTCGCCATATTTGGATTGGTAGGACGTATTCATGCCGAGATCAGCCGCTATTTTCTCGGCCTGATTGATTCTGCGACTGCGTATTGAGCCACTATCGACCTCAATTAATCCGACAATATCCGGGTCGACCGATTTAATAAAGCGTGTGATTTCCGGTAGCACATTCTTGTTGCCAAGAACGTAACCCGCGCCAGGCAAGGGCACGTGCATACTTGCGCCGGCTCCGACGGCGTATCGAATGTTGTATTGAAGGAGGCGCATGCGCTGCATACGATACCGAATAGGCCTCGGCATGGATACATTGACTTCCTGATAAAATGCCTGCCATGCAAACGCTTTTTCGTCACCTTAGAAGGAGTATTATGGCTATCACCGGCAGTAAGGGAGCTAAAGGTGTCCGAAAATAATCCGATACGGGTATTCGCAATGCATTCCTTCGAGGAAAGTGATGACTATTTGCGCCTTTTCGAGTTCCTGGAGGGAGTCGAACATTTCTACTACATCAATGTCAGCAAACCTGAAAACGTGCCGACCGAAGGCGGCATGCAGGCGATCAAAGATGAGCTGATCAGTCAAATCAAGGAGTCCGAAGCGATTTTCATTCTTTCGGGCCTGTTCGAGCAAAAGACCGAGTTGGTGCGTTTCATGATGGACGTTGCCGACGCGAACAAGATTGGCATGATTGCCGTTAGTTCGTTCGGTGCAGTCCTGGAGATGCCCGCCGAGATTGTCGAGCGAACTCAGGAACAAGTCGAGTGGAATGACCGCGAAATGGCTGATGCACTGCGGCGGCAAGCACGCGGTGAGAACACATCGCGATGGGAGGTTGTCGACTTTCCGGGATTCGATGCGGACGGGCCAACCGATTAGGCCAGTCGTAATCGCACACCGGGGCGCATCAGGTTACTTGCCCGAACATACGCTGCCCGGCAAAGCCCTCGCGTACACCATGGGGGCGGATTATCTTGAACAGGACGTTGTCGCGACACGCGACAACGAACTGGTTGTGCTCCACGATATTCACCTCGATCGTGTAACGAATGTCGCCGCACGCTTTGCCGGCAGACACCGCGATGACGGACGCTACTACGTGCGCGACTTTTCTCTGGACGAAATTCGCTCACTACAAGTCAATGATCGCAAGAATGCCGATGGCTCGTCGGTCTACCCTGGGCGTTTTGAGGCCGATGGTGAGGTATTTCGTGTACACACGTTTGCCGAAGAACTCGCATTTATCGAGGATCTCCAGGAATCGGGTGGGCGACCCATCGGTATTTACCCTGAAATCAAGCGCCCGGCCTGGCATCAGAAAGAAGGTGTCGACATTACGACCGATTTTCTCGCGATTCTCCGTCAATATAATTATGCCTCGCATGATGACCCTGTCTACGTGCAGTGTTTTGATGCATCGGAGTTGTTGCGTATTCGAAAGGATCTTGACTGCGAAATGAAACTCATTCAGCTCATTGCCGAAAACTCATGGGGAGAGTCGGCAACTAACTGCGATGAGCTGCGTTCGACCCGTGGACTGCAGCGACTTGCCAGAACAGTTGATGGCATAGGGCCCTGGGTCCAACGTCTTTATCGCGTGCGCGCCCGCGATGGTCGAATCCAGGATTCCGGCCTGGTATCGCGTGCCCACGCGGCCGGACTCGCAGTTCACCCTTATACGTTTCGCCAGGACGATCTGCCACCTGGTTTTGAATCGTTTCGGGAACTTTTGAAGTTTGTTATCGACGAACTCTCAGTAGACGGCTTGTTCACTGATTTTCCCGACCTCGTCAAAAGCCACCTGAGTGATCAATCGTGCGGCGACTAATTTTTCTTATTGGCCTGCTTGTATTGGCTCCAGCCACAATGGCTGATTCGAGCGTGAATCTGATCGAACTGCGTGGCAACGTGGTACTGCTCGATTTCTGGGCCTCATGGTGCGTGCCGTGTCGACGCTCATTTCCATGGATGAATGCCATGCACCATAAATACGCTGACAGGGGCCTGGTCATCATCGCCGTGAATCTCGACAGAAATAGCGCCGATGCCGAGAGGTTCCTGGACCAATATCCGGCCGCTTTTCGTATTGCGTATGATCCTGACGCGAATCTGGCAAAGGAATTTGGCATTGAGGTAATGCCAAGTTCATTCATTATCGGCAAGGATGGCCAAAGCACGGCACGACACGCCGGCTTCAAGGTCAGACGCCAGGATGAATATGAGGCTGCAATAGTGGCGGCGTTGGAGATGGAGAGTTCGAAATGAGATCGATAATCATGGTGGCGACGACGCTCGCTTTCGGAACTGGTTGTTCGTCAATGGGGGTTGAGCCCTGGGAACGCGACGTCCTGGCCAAAGATGAAATGCAGTTGAACGCAGATCCCGTGGAAGCGGCAATAGACGACCACATTTATTTCAGCAAAGAAGCATCCAGCGGCGGCCGAGGATTCGGCGGCGGTGGCTGTGGTTGCAATTGAGATGGCCAGGACGAGGAACAACGAGCAGTCTATTTCGGTAGCCCTCGCCACAGCAACCTGTACTTTGCTGGGTTCGGGCCTGCCAACACCTGTCGATGCGCAGGAAGAACCCAGTTGGAATATCAACACAGCTGCCTTTTACTATGGTGAGGACGGCGGGCGCGTACAGGACTTCAGCATCAAGGCCATCGCTGAACGAATGTTCGTTGACGATCGCGTATTAACACTCGGCCTCGCGATCGACGGCCTGACCGGCGCTCCCTGATCCGCAGCGAGAACGACGCGCGAAGAGTAGTCGACAAAAAGGAGCACCGTCCCCACGGCAAGTCCTCCCAGGACCGAACGGCCGAGCACCGGGTCGCGCCAGTTGCGTACGGTCCGCCCGAGCAGTCGGCTCCACGACACCAGCATCGACGGCCAGACGCGGCGCGCGTACGGCTCGACCGCCATGTATAAAAGCATGTTAATGGCGCCGTAGAACAGGCCCGTCGCGACCAGCGCGAAGAGGGCAATCACAGCGAAATTGGTCGAAAGGCTGTGAGAGCGGAGCATCCCGACCGCCAGGACGATGACCATCTGCAAGGCGCCCAATCGCCAGGCGCCCCGACGGTCAGCCCGGCCCCGACGGAGATTGGACCTCGCGAGCAGCGCTGCGACGACGAGCACGACCGCGATGATTCCGTAGTACAGCCACACGCTCGGCGGCAGTCCCCGGTAGCTTCCAGGCCGGGCTTCGTGAGAATCCATCTCCGCCTTGGTCAGTATTTTCCAGAGCGCCAGCCGTCCTTCCGACGTCCCGGCTTCGATCCTGACCTCCGTTTCGGTTGGGCCGGGGCGGACGCCGACCCATGCGGCGCGCTGTTCGACGTGCATGAACCGCTGATAACGCGGTTCGACCGGCTCGAAATCGTCGATGTTCAGCCCCGCCAGTTCGAACGGCAGCGACCAGTTCGGATCTCCATCGGCAACCGGAGCCCGATAGAACCGGCGAGGTGCGCGCACGAACCCTTCGAGCCGGCCGGTCAGTGACAGGCCGACCAGCATCTCTCCGGTCGTATATGGAAAAGGATTCCAGCGTCCGACGAGCCCGCCTGCAAAGCTCTTCGGTGCGGGTCGCGGATAGAACGTCACGGGGCTTTGGCGATACCAGAAGCTTGCGGCGGCGGACGCCGGGTCGGCCAGCGCGGGTATCCTCTCTTCCGGGTCGACGTTCTCCCAGATCCAATCGATTTTGAGCCGCGAGGGGGAG
>JACZTO010000002.1 GCA_022573655.1 Pseudomonadota bacterium | reverse complement strand
ATCCCGCCGTCCTGTCGGGAAAACGTGCGGCCGCTATTGGCCGGAAGCAGTCGCCCAGGTGTTAGACCGCCGGGAGGCTGCTGCTGACCCTTTTCGGTCACTAAGCGTTGGACGGTTCGCAACCGTACTTAGAACATTCTAAGCCACTCGCAAGAGATTTCGGCGCCTATGGATGACGAGGAAAAACAAAAAAACTACGAATTGGCGGACGAGCTGATTTCGCAACAGAATTTTGCTGCGGCCGTCATTGTAGGAGCTGTAGCTACACTCCTTGCCGCTGCCGCCTACGACATCACGGTCGCTACATGGGATTTTTCTTATGGTTTCGCAGCGGCAGGCGTTGGGATTGCAATTGGATTATCGATGGGGTTTCTCGGGCGTGGGATTTCGACGAAGTTCGCTGTGGTAGCCACGGTGTACACGATTACCGGCTGCGCTATCGGCAACTTGTTCAGGGTAATAATAGAGCTAGCGCAAGCGACTGCGGCTTCACCAATTGACGTTCTCCGGAATAACTCCTTATCGGTGCTCGTAGAGCGGTCGATTTCCAACGTATCCTTCGTCGATTTTGTCTTCTGGTTTGTTGCTGTCTTTTGTGCGATATTTTTAGCCAAGAGGCCGCTGTCTCGGTCGGAGAGATTAGCCATCGGCATGTTTGAATTGAGAGGTTAGATCGTAACGGCGCATTTGCAGCGCTGTTGACGGCTGCTATTGGCCCAAAGCGGACATCGTTACACGAGACGCATCAACCTATGGGGCAGGATGTGCGCCGTCAGCATGCAACAACTAGGTTGGGCTTGACACACGATGCAGGGTAACTGAGCGCGCCCATCATCATGATTGCTTGGGAGCAGAAAAGTCTTTCGCTGTTTTTCTCTTCCGGGTCCAGCGCCAAAAAAGCCTGGCACCGAGCAGCACTGCCAGTATGGCGGCGTAATTGAGTGGCTCAGTAACATCCTTCTTCACTTGCCACCAGTAGTGCGAGACACCAAGGAATGCGATGACGTACGCGGCATAATGCAGCCTTTGCCAGCGGCGGCCCAGGCGCCGGCGCATTTTATCCGTTGATGTCACTGCGAGGGCCGTTAGCAATACCAGTGCCGCAAAGCCGATCATGATGAACGGTCGCTCGGTCAGGTCTTCCAGAATGGCCGAGATCAGCATTTCAGAATCGAGAATGAACCACGTAAGAAAATGCATGAGCGCATAGAAAAACGTGAACAATCCGAGCATGCGACGGAATCGTCCTAACCAGTTCCACTGTGTTATGCGACGCAATGGTGTGATGGCCAGCGTGATCATGATGAAGCGCAACGCCCATATGCCGAAGCGGTCCTGGATTTCCTCGATCGGGTTAGCGCCCAGGCGTCCTGTGATTTCGAAGCCGTCCGTCACAACGAGTGTTGCCGGCACCAGGCACAACAGAAACACAATGGGTTTCCAGATGCGACGCACTTGGATGAGCGTATCCAATGAGGCGATCAAAAGTTGCGGCGCAGATTCAGGTCCTTGTACAAATGCGCTACGTGCTCGCCATAACCATTGAACATCAGCGTCTCTTGTTTGCCTGCAAACAGGCCGGAACCGATGCGCCGTTCGCGTGCCTGACTCCAGCGTGGATGATCAACCTGCGGATTTACGTTTGCGTAGAAGCCGTACTCACGAGGTGCAGCCATGTTCCAGCTGGTCTGAGGCCGCGTTGACGTGAAGCTTATTTTCACTATGCCCTTAATGCCTTTGAAGCCGTACTTCCAGGGGACGACGAGCCGGATTGGCGCGCCGTTTTGATTCGGTATCGCGCGGCCGTAGATACCCACGGCAAGCAGT
Organism: Pseudomonadota bacterium; assembly: GCA_022573655.1. Classification (GTDB taxonomy): domain Bacteria; phylum Pseudomonadota; class Gammaproteobacteria; order Steroidobacterales; family Woeseiaceae; genus UBA1847. The sequence goes on along the minus strand of JACZTO010000002.1, from coordinate 124,962 downwards.
GGCAGCGGATTCGTTGCCTCGGCAATCGTGAGCCCCTCGCGGTAAGGCCAGTCCAGGTTAGGACGTCTCACGCCGGGCATCTGCTCGGGATCGTTCAGTGTCTCAAACGCAACGAATCGGGCCTTCGAAGTAGGAGCAAAATACTTGACGACGTCGGCAAGCGGAATCCCCACCCAGGGGATGACCATCGACCAGGCTTCAACACAACGCATACGGTAGATACGTTCCTCAAGATCAAACGGTTTAATGAAATCCTCAAAATCGAATGTTCCGGTCTTGTCTGCGTGACCTTCGACCGAAATCGTCCAGGGGCGAGGCTTAAAGTCCTGCGCATTCGCGAACGGGTCCGCTTTATTGGTACCGAACTCGTAGTAGTTATTGTACGTGGTGATGTCTTCATAGCTGGTCTGCGTTTCGCTGGTGCTGAACGGTCCCGGAGTGACTCCAGGGAGCTGCGCACCCCTTTGATCAGGGACAAGGGCGCCCGCCGCCGTCGTTGTGACCAGCGCGCCTCCAGCAAGTGCTCCGCTGCGGAGAAAATCCCTGCGGTTAAGGAAGTTTGTTTCGCTAGTGATCTCCGACGGTGGGATGTCAGCGGGTTTCTTGATTAGCACAAATAGTCTCCACGTGTGGCTTTCATGATAAGACCAACTTCAGACCAGCAATATTGCACAACCGAGGCGATTATGCCTCAACATGATTTCTTGGCAAAAAAAGGCCGTAAAACTCTCTAATATCTTTAAAAATCGGCTATCTTCAAGAATCCATGAATGGGTTTTTGAGGCGACCTGTCGCGATTCGAGGCATCGTGGGAAAATCGTCAAAAAAGCTAACTAAAATCCGGTAAAAACATTCGAAATAACGTTAAAATCTGTAAATATCGCCTAAAAACACAAGAATAAACTATTGTAAATACTTCCGATCTCGCACAAAATATCCTTATTCGTTGGCCAAGTAATTCGATTTAAGCCATTTTTCGGCGACGATAGTCGCTTTTTCGCTTCATTTGCCGGTCAATTGGACCTCAGCCAGTCCAGCATCACGCGGTTGACGGCTTCCGGTTGCTCCTGTTGGCTCCAATGGCCGCAGTCTTCAAGTATGTGGACGGTGAGATTCGTAACAAGTGGCTTCATGGCCTCGATCTGGTCGGGTGTAATGAGAATGTCATCCGCCGCACCAATAAAGAGCGTCGGGATATCGATCTTCTGGTCAATACCCTCAAGCGCTTTCCAGTTATGCGTCCAATTGCGATACCAGTTGATCGGCCCGGTAAAGCCACTGCGGGCGAATGCGTCCGCATAGTAGTCGCGCTCTTCGTCGCTGAGCAACGGGTCTCCACTGGATACTTCGCGGGCCACGGTCTTTAAGAGGCTGAGTACTTTCATATTCGCCGGCAGCTGTTCGAACTGCTTTCTTGATATCTGATTCTTTCTCATCATGACGTCGAAAAAGTGTGCCGGGTCGTTCGCGAAAGCATCGTCGGCTTCATCCGAGTCCTGAAAATTGACGATGTAGAAATCATTGCCGAATCGGTTGCGCATAATCTCGATGGGATCATCACTCGAACGCGGGAAATGGGGGATATTCAGAATGACCAGCTTTTCGATGGTCTCGGGTGCCAGCATGGCCATCTGCCAGAGCAGTAGCGCACCCCAGTCGTGACCGACGAATACAGCGCTGTCGAGGTGCAGCGAGTCCAGCAAACCGCGCACATCCGCGATCAGTTCGCTGGCGCGGTAATCTGACACATGCGGCGGAACATCGCTCAGGCCATAGCCACGCTGGTCCGGCGCAATAGCTCGAAATCCGGCGTCAGCCAACGCCGGCAGCTGATGGCGCCATGAAAACGCGAGTTCGGGGAAACCATGCAGCAGAATCACGGCGGGGCCCTGGCCCTGCTCGTATACGGCGAGGCGAATACCATTGCTGTCGACAAAATGGGCTTCAGGAAACATCCCCTGATTTGACATCAAAGTGCTCTGGATCGCAAAGTGAGCTTAGCCGACAAAGAAGCGGAGCACGGCGATGATCCAGCGTTTAGTCATCTCGCTGATACACGTAATCACAAATACCTTCTTTCGCCGCATCGACGTCGTGGGTATTGAAAACGTGCCTGCGGAAGGGCCGGTTATTTTTGCGGGTAATCATCCGAATGCCCTGATGGACGGCTGGCTGTTAACGGCCAGGTGCGGGCGCTGGCCGATACACTTCATGGCGAACGCCAAGCTTTGGCAGTACCGAATACTCGGCCCGATTCTGGACGCAACCGGTGCCGTGCCAATATACCGACGGGAAGAATACGATGGCGAGGTCGACAATGAGACCGCGTTTCAGAAACTCTTTGAGGTCATCGAGTCCGGCAACTGCATGGGTGTGTTCCCGGAAGGAGTGAGCCACACAGAGTCTCAACTGACGAAACTGAAAACCGGGACGGCACGTATCGCTTTATCGGTCGCAGCCAGGGGCAAAGTGAAAGTCACGATTATTCCCTGTGGGCTGAACTACATTCACCGGCATCGCTTCAGAAGCCAGGTGTTGCTCGAGTTTGGACAGGGCATCGTTATTGGCGACGCTTGGGCCAGGGAATATGCGCATGACAATCAGGAGACCGTCAGAAAGCTGACGAGCCAGCTGGCTCAAGCCTTGAGGGTTGTCACGCTCAATGCGCCAGACTGGCGAACCCTGCGATTTGCCCAGGCGGCGCGACGTCTGTACAAGCCTGCCCACACCGAACTTTCGCCAGGAGTTTACGTCGAACTCAATCGGCGCTTTGTCGACGGCTATCTGAAAGCCGCTAACGATCCGGAAATGCGTCAGTTTCGCGATGATGTCGAGGACTACCAGTCACGGCTGGATATGCTCGGGCTCAAGGACTACCAACTCCGAAAACCGATTGCGCCGGGCAAAGCGTTTCGTCGTCTGCTGGCCCGTGCGTTGATGATGCTTGTGTTGCTGCCCATCGCGATTCCGGGTGCCTTGTTGCATCTGCCGGTTGGCTGGGCCGCCGCCGTTTTCGGCGAAAAATTCAGCTATGAAATGGACGACATCGCGACGATCAAAGTACTTGCGACTATTTCGATACTGCCGATCCTGTACCTCGTAATTGCGGCCATTATCGGCGGATATTTCGGGCTGTGGTGGGCTATCGCTGCCGTCGTGGGTCTGACATTCAGTTTCTTCACTTCAGTGCGACTCATGGAGGCGGAGGCCAGCCTGTTCATGTCCATTGTATCGATACTGCGCCTGACACGACTGCGAACCGGGCTTGAGGACATGCGCACGACACGCGCCAGGCTGGTTGAGACGGTTCGAGGATTGGCTGACCGACTGGTCGATCCGGGCACGCAGAGAATTTTCTCAGACAAGGATTTTAAATGAGATTGACTACGACGGCGGCCAGCGCGTATGCGTGAAAGATTGCTGAAACTGCGTGCAGAACTGGAATCTGTGGCGGCGACGAGCGATGAGTCCGCGGCGGTCGTTGAACTCGACCAGTCCTCCGTCGGGCGACTATCACGCATGGACGCGATGCAGGCTCAGGCGATGGCCCAGGCATCCGGGCGTCGCCGCGAAGCAATGCTGTTACGAATCACTGCGGCGCTCACGCGAATTGATGACGACGAGTACGGGCTTTGTACGCAGTGCGACGAACCCATCAATCCCAAGCGACTGGAGTTCGATCCGACGGCGTTACTGTGCATTGACTGCGCCAGCAAATCCGAGGGCAACTAGCCCGCCTTCACTCTACAGGCGATTCTTGATGATCTTGCCGCCCTGCATAATCAAGGCGAGGTTCTTGTCCGGGTCCCTGAGTACAGAAATATCCTCTAGCGGTTCGCCATTGATCAACAGCAGGTCGGCGACCCAGCCTTCGCGAATTTCGCCGAAGTTGCCGAATCGGTTCAGCCGCCCGGCCATGCGAATGACCTTGGCGCTCTCCGAGGTGGCTTGCATGAGTACTTCTGCCGGCGTCCAGTACATTGCGCGCTCCGTGAATTCACGCGTCAGCAACGGGTACATGCCGCTGATCAGGTCGGTCGCAAACCCAGTCGTGATTTTGTACTTCTTGATCAGGGCGATCAGGTTTTCCTGGCCCTTCAGGACCACGTCGAGTTTGTCGAGATTGGTTTGCGTGATTCCCGGCAGATCTTTGAGCGCCCGATAGACAACCAGTTGCGTGCTGATGACGACGTCATGTTCCTTGACGTATTTTGCAGTCGCATCGTCAATCAGCAGGCCGTGTTCGATGCAGCGCACACCATTGTCGACGAGGCGGCGGATGGCCTCGCTCGTGTAGGCATGCGCCAGCACGTAAGTGCCCCAGTCGCTAGCGGCCTGCACTACGGCACGAATCTCAGAAGGCGTTGGCTGCAACGAGTAAATCGGGTCGTACTGAGACATGACCCCGCCGCCACCCATGATCTTGATCTGGGTTGCTCCATTGCGAAGGTTTTCGCGCGTGGCCATCAGGTGCTGGTCGACGCCATCGACAATGACGACCTGGCCGGAGAAGAGATAAGGACTGCCACCCTCGAGTGTTGGATGCGGCTGGTCCTGGTGACGCCAGTCACCATGGCCCGCGGTTTGCGACAATATGGCACCAGACGGAAAAACCCTGGGTCCGTATAACGTGCCCAGTTCAAAGGCCCGCGCCAGGTCCGGATGCGTGCCGCCTGCGTCACGAATGGTGGTGAAGCCGCTGTCGAGAAAATGTCGCGCAACGTCGGCGGCGATGGCGCCAGCGACGGTGGCGTGGGAATAGGTCTGGTTGGCTGGGGCATGTCCCGTCAGATGCACGTGCAGATCAATGAATCCCGGCGACAGCACACGATTGCCACCATCAATGATCGTCGCGCCATCCGGTGCGTCGATCGGGTCCTGGGAGATTCTCGCGATGATCCCGTCGTTCACGAGCACGTGTCCGGGCGTCAGGTTCGCGTCGACCCCGTTGAATATCCGCACATTCTCGATGAGGAAAGTCTCAGCCTGTACAGCAAAAGACAGGCACATCAGGCCTGCCACAACCCATGTTCTTTTCATTGCTGTTACCCGGGTCCGTTGAAGATCAAACGATTATTGTACGCGTCGCATCATAGTAGATGAATCCTACGCGAAAGCAGGTATCTGCTTTGGTGTAGTCTAGGTAATTCTCAACATTATTGTAGACCCCGAATGACTCTGGTCAGTGAACTCAAGCGTCGTAACGTATTTCGTGTTGCTGCCGCCTACCTCGTTGTCGGCTGGCTGCTCACGGAGGTGCTTACTACGATACTGCCGACCTTCGGGGCGCCTGATTGGGCAGTAACAGCAGTTATACTGATTTTCGTCTTCGGATTTATACCAACAGTCATCCTGTCGTGGGTTTATGAACTGACGCCAGAAGGGATCAAGAAAGAAGAGGACGTTGACCGCGAATCCGCTACCGGTCGCGGCTCTATCAGAAAGCTCGATTACATTACGATTTCGGGCGTCGTGCTGGCCATCATTTTTGTCGCATTCTTCAGCGCACGTGAGTTACAAGACGGCACAACAACCGACGAGACTGTCGTCAGCAATGAATCCATTGCTGTATTGCCGTTCGTCAATATGTCGAAGGACGAGGACAACGAATATTTTTCCGACGGCCTGACCGAATCCTTGTTACATATGCTGGCCCAGATTCCCGGCCTGAAGGTTGCTGCGCGCACGTCGAGTTTCGCGTTCAAAGGCAAGAACATCAATGTTCGGGAAATCGCCAAGGCGCTCCAGGTAGCCCATGTCTTGGAGGGCAGCGTTCAACAAGTAGGAAACCGGGTGCGCATCACGGCTCAGCTAATTCGGGCTGAGGACGGATTTCATGTTTGGTCGGAAATTTATGATCGAACCAACGATGATATTTTTGCCATCCAGGATGAGATTGCCGAGAAAGTCGGAGGCGCGTTGTCCGTGTCGTTTTTTGGCGCTAAGGGTGGCAACAAGGTTGCTGGCGTGGGGACAGAAAATCCGGACGCTTACGATCTCTATCTGCAAGCGCTCAAGGAACGCGCAACCTTTTCATTTGGCGGGCTGCAGGCGGCAGAGCAGTTGTTGAAGGGCGCATTGATAATCGATCCGGACTTTCTGGATGCAAAGACAGAGCTTGCCAGCAACTATTTACATCAGAGGGAAACCGGCCTGATGGATCGGGATGAGGCGCTGAGATCGGCTCTCGCGATGACCGACCAGGTCCTCGCGATCAGTTCCGACGATGCTGGTGCCCAAGCGATTCGGGTATTTGCGCGAGTAGCCCTGGACTTGCAAGAGGGAAACGCGGACGCCATTCACGACGCTGTTGTCCAACTGGAGGAGCTTGTCGCAGACAATCCCGGTGAATACCAGGCGCTGGTGCTGTTGACGCGGTTGTTAAACGGTGTGCAACGGTTGGACAGGGCTTTGGAGTTGCAACTCGACGCGCTACAGCGTGACCCTTACAACGCACGCATACATTACGAAGTCGGATCGCTGTATCTCGATCTTGAACAACTTGATGAAGCGCGGAGCGCTTTGCAGAAATCGCTTGATATCGAGCCGCTGCAGCCAAACGCCTACCTGCGGTTGGCTCGCGCCGCCTTACGAACGGGCGATGGGGTCGGGTATTTGCGGCAGATGCTCGAGGCTATGGTAGTCGATCCAAGGGACCACGAGATTCCAGGCCTTGTTGCTGCTTTCCTGTATGAGTTCGGTCTCATAGAAGAAGCCGACGATTTTCGCAATCGGGTTCTTGCGATCGCGCCGACCAGTGAAATTGCCTATCGGATCGAGTTACTGAGAGCCTTGAACATCGGTGATGAAGAAGCCACTGATGCGGCCGCCAGACGAGCCATCGAAGATGGAGTAGATGACAGGCAATTCGCGTATGCCGGTGCTGTCCAGTACTTGATGCGGGCCGCGGCCAGTCGCGGGAACGTACAAGAGACAAGCGCTTACCTGGAACAGCAAGCGCCCGGAATATTCGATATAGACGCGACGTCGACGCCGGCCAAATTCAGAACGGCCCAACTCATGGCTTTCGACGCTTGGTATACAACGTTACCGCGCGATGAATTGTTTCGCCGTATGGAGACGCTGCTCGCGATCGCGAAAGGATTCGGCATTGACCCGCTTGACGACCCGCGGACTGAAGTTGACGTGGCGGCAATGCGCGGGGACGTCGAAAGGGCTGCAGAAGTGGCGTTATCGGAGCTGTTTACTCAGGCGGTGACACTGAACCCGGGTTGGAGGGAAGACTTTGCGCAAGCTCAATTCACGAAGTTTGTCGAGGATCCTCGCATCCAGGCGGCGATGCAGAACTGGCAAGACGAGGAAGCGGCACTTCGGGATCGGATGAAAGGCTTCCTGGCTGATCTTGGCTGACATGCCGGCGATCTGAATTTCTTCTCTTGTGTTTTTCGCATTTGGGCGCTACTTTCCCCGCAAGACGCTGAAGGGGACAAACAGGCAGCTCGTTCAGGCACCAGCGACCGGAGGACGGTGAGAGCTCCGGGCCCGAAACTGCCGAATATCACCCCGGAGTCGCTACCCGAACATTCGCGATAAGTAGGGCAGGCCGACTGGCTCACGAGACGAGCGACGGATACGTTGTCACAGGTAACGGTCCACGAGGCGGAATCATCTTTAAGGTGAGGCCGTGAAACCGGGTGGTACCGCGAAGAATTCTCGCCCCGGGTGCAGCTAATGCGCCCGGGGCGTTTTGTTATTGGAGGTCGAGTTTTGCCATTTAAGGAAGTTCAGGGCCGTTACGACGGGCCAGCCCTCGAGACCGAGGTGCTGGAGTTCTGGCGCGAGCACGATGTTTTCAGGAAGTCGTTAGCGCAGTCCGAGGGTCGTCCGCTGTTCAGTTTTAATGAAGGACCGCCCACGGCCAATGGCAAGCCCGGCATTCACCACGTATTGGCGCGCAGTTTCAAAGATATATTTCCGCGCTACAAAACCATGCGTGGCTATCACGCACCCAGAAAAGCCGGCTGGGATACTCACGGCCTGCCGGTTGAGCACGAAGTCGAAAAAGAGCTGGGTATCTTCGACAAGAAAGAGATCGAAGCGCAAGTGGGCATTGCGGAATTTACCAAGCGCTGCCGCGATTCTGTCATGCGCTACATCGGCGACTGGGAGAAGATGACGGAGCGCATGGGCTTCTGGGTTAATCTTGATGAGGCCTACTACACGCTCGACAACAGCTACATCGAATCCGTCTGGAACCTGTTGCGGAAAATCTGGGACAAGGGCCTGATCTACCGCGGTTACAAGGTTGTACCCTACGATCCGCGCATCGGCGCCACTCTGTCATCTCACGAACTGGCGCTCGGCTACAAGGAAGTCGAGGATCCCTCGATCACCGTGCGTTTTAAAGTCCAGGGCGAAGACGCTACCTACTTCCTCGTCTGGACGACGACACCGTGGACGCTGCCGTCGAACCTCGCGCTCGCTGTGGGTGAAGACATCGACTATTGCTACTGCGAATCGGACGGACAGACGCTGATCGTCGCCGCGGCGTTGCGCGAAGCGGTATTCCGCGACATTGAGCACTCAGTCGCGAAGACCGTTAAAGGTGCTGTGCTTGTCGGCATGCGCTACGAGCAGCTTTTCGACTATCTCGAAGTCGATGCGCCGAACGCATTCCAGGTCTTTGCCGCCGATTTTGTCAGTACCGAGGACGGCACGGGCATTGTCCACACAGCTCCCGCGTACGGCGTTGACGATCTGGCAATGGGCCAGGCGAACGACCTGCCCGTCCTGCACGGTGTCGGTCTGGATGGTCGTTTCATCGACGCAGTGGAGCCTGTGAAAGGACTGTTCTTCAAGGACGCCGACAAACCGCTGATTCGCATCCTCAAGGATCGCGGCATGATGTTTCGCTCCGAGCGCTACAAGCACAACTACCCGTTTGGCTGGCGCACAGGTGATCCTATTCTTTATTACGCGAAGAATGCCTGGTACATCCGCACCTCGAAATTTCGCGAGCGCATGACCGAGCTGAACCAGACGATCAACTGGGTGCCCGAGCACATCAGGGACGGGCGTTTTGGGAAATGGCTGGAGAACAACGTGGACTGGGCGCTCTCACGTGAGCGCTTCTGGGGAACACCGCTGCCTGTGTGGACGGACGGCGACGGTGAATACCATTGCATCGGCTCCGTCGCCGAACTTGAGGAGCTGACCGGGAGCCAGCTCAGCGAGCTCGACCTGCATCGTCCGGCCATTGACGACATTACGTTCGAGAAAGACGGCAAGACCTGGCGACGCGTGCCCGAGGTCATCGACTGCTGGTTCGATTCGGGCGCCATGTCCTACGCGCAATGGCATTACCCGTTCGAAAATAAAGAAGAGTTCGAGCAGAGTTTCCCGGCCGACTACATCTGCGAGGCCATCGATCAGACGCGCGGCTGGTTTTATACGTTGCACGCGATAGCGACGCTGGTATCCGACAGTGTCGCGTACAAAAACTGCATTTGCCTGAACCTGATCGTCGACAAGAACGGCAAGAAGATGTCGAAATCAGTTGGCAATATCATCGACCCCTACGACGTATTCGACACGGTGGGTGCCGATGCGTTGCGCTGGTATTTCCTGGCCCGCCTGGCACCCGATGTGCCCAAGCGTATCTCCGTCGAGATCGTGGCCGAGGTCGCCAGCTCATTTATCAACACGTTCTGGAACACCTACGGCTTCTTCGTACTCTATGCGCGGCTCGACGATGTCGATCTGCGTCGCGATATTGCGCCGCAAGATCGCCCGGAAATCGATCGCTGGGCGCTGGCATTGCTGTACAAGACGGTCACGACGGTTACGGAGTCACTCGACAACCTCGACGCAAAGAGCGCCGGTGAAGCGCTGGAGTCGTTCGTGGATCAGCTGAGCAACTGGTACGTGCGCCGCAATCGTCGCCGCTTCTGGAAGTCGACCGACCCCGAGGATACGCAAGCCGCCTACCTGACCTTGTACGAGTGCCTGAACACAGCACACAGACTCATGGCGCCGTTCATGCCGTTTCTCGCGGAGAACCTGTATCAAAACCTGGTGCGGGGTGTCGATGCCGACGCACCTGAATCCGTGCATTTGACGGTCTGGCCCGAGGCCGACGCGGCCTGGCAAAACGATGCCCTGTTGTTTGAAATTAACGTTGTACAAAAGGTCGTCGGGCTTGCCCGACAAGCGCGCGAGCAATCGGGCGTACGAGTACGGCAACCTCTGGCTCTGCTTCGGATGCGGGCGCCTGACGACGCATCTGCCAAAGCGCTCGCTGCGCACCAGGACCAGATACTGGAAGAACTCAACGTCAAGGGCATTGAGTTCATTGCACGAGACGATGCTCATGTGAGCTACGAGATCAAACCGAATTTGCCGGTACTGGGGAAGAGGGGACTTGGCAAACAAATACCCGAGATTCGCAAGGGCTTGCAGGATTTGCCCGGCGCCGAGATTGCTGCAAACGTGGCGCGAGGAGAATCCACAGTCATATCCATGAGTTACGGACCAGCGTTGACGCTCGCACCGGATGACGTGCTTGTACACACATCATCGGCCGAGGGCTATGCCTGTGCAGAAGACTCGGGCTTTCTTGCCGAACTCGATACCACGCTAAATGACGAGCTGATCGACGAAGGATTCGCGCGCGAGATCGTGCGTTCGGTGCAAGACGCCCGCAAGCAAGCAGGTCTTGAGGTGTCGGATCGCATCACGTTGGGCGTTTCGGGTTCGGCAGCGGTCGAGAAAGCGCTGGCGACGCACCGTGACTACGTCATGACCGAGACGCTGGCGACGAGCTGGGTCGTTGGCCAGGACAAGCCGCTGTTTTCGGAAAAGCGAGATCTCGGCGAAGAGCACTGGACCATAGAAATTACGTTATAAGAACCAAAACCGCGGTATTGGGGATAACAATCTGTGCTTTTTAATTCACTGACGTTTGTCGTGTTTTTCGTGCTGGTCCTGGCATTGCACAATGCACCGCTGGCCTGGAAGACCAAAAAAACCAACCTTCTGATTGCGAGCTATCTGTTCTACGCGGCCTGGAACCCGCCGTTCGTGATTCTTCTGTGGATCTCGACGGTCATCGACTGGCACGTCGCGAAAAAAATCTTCGTCGAGCAGGCACAGAATCGCCGCAGGATGTTGTTAACGATCAGCATCATCGTCAATCTCGGCTTGCTCGGTTATTTCAAATACGGCGGCTTCCTGCTGGAGAATTTCGTTTCACTCGTCGCGATGGCCGGCATCGATTATCAGCCACCGGACTGGCATATCGTTTTGCCGGTCGGTATTTCGTTTTATACCTTTCAGACCATGGCTTACTCGCTCGACGTCTACCTGCGCCGGGCCGAGCCATCGAAGTCGTTCCTCGATTTCGCCTTGTTCGTCACATTTTTCCCGCAACTCGTCGCCGGACCGATCGTGCGTCCAACACACCTGTTGCCGCAATTCGCGACGCCGCGCGTTGCAACCCCCAAGCAGCTTTACTGGGGTCTGGGCCTGATTACGATTGGTCTGTTTCAGAAGATCGTGGTTGCGGATGGATTGCTTGCGCCGGTTGCAGATGCCGTGTTCGGCGCACAGAACATGTTGCATCCGCTGGACGCCTGGATGGGAACGCTGGCGTTTTCAGGCCAGATATTCTCTGATTTTGCCGGCTACTCGACCACGGCAATCGGAGTGGCGCTAACGCTGGGTTTCGGGTTGCCGGATAACTTTCGTTTTCCCTATGCCGCAATTGGGTTTTCAGACTTCTGGAAGCGCTGGCACATTTCGCTGTCGTCGTGGCTGCGCGACTACCTGTACGTGCCGTTGGGCGGTAATCGCAAGGGCAATCTACGCACCTACGCAAACCTGATGACGACGATGTTGCTTGGCGGACTGTGGCATGGTGCCAGTTGGACGTTCGTTGTCTGGGGTGGGTTGCACGGACTGTATCTCGCGGCCGAGCGATGGCTAACAGCCCGACTAGGCGACCGTGCTATCTGGCGCAAGCTCCCGATGCAGGTTTTGTTGGCTGTTGTGACTTACTTTCTTGTCAACATCACCTGGGTATTTTTTCGCGCGGCAGACTTCCCGCAGGCGTGGCGCATGATTGTCACCATGTTGACGTGGGTAACCGACGGCGAGAAAGTCTTGCCGACGGTGCACGTGATCGAGACAGTCGTCACGATCGGCATCATGCTTGTGATCCATTGGCGCATGCGGGAGCGTAAGCTCGAAGAGGTGGTTAATCGAATGCCCATTTGGCTCACAGGCATCGTCTGGGGAATCCTGATTACGCTAATCATTATCACGCAGGGAGGGAGCGATGCCTTCATCTACTTCCAGTTCTAGTCTGCGCCCCGCAGCATTGATTGGCTTGATTGCCGCCATAATCTTGATGAGTGGCTGGGAAGCTTATTGGCGCAGCGATGGTTCCGTACCCGGATATCGAAACAGTGAAGGCCTGTGGGCAATTGAGCGACGGCGTATCAATGACGGTGAAGGCGACAAGACCGTCATTGCGGGCTCATCGCGTATTTTCTTCGACATGCAACTTGATGTTTGGGAGAAGGAGTCCGGCGAGCGGCCGATTCAGCTGGCGCTTGAAGGTACGAGTCCTACTACGCGTATGGAGGATCTGGTCGACGATCTGGACTTCACCGGCACCCTGATCGTCGGTATATCGCCTGGCCTGGCGTTCAGCGGCTACGAGTACCGTGGAGAGGCGTTTGAGCGCTTCCGAGAAGAGACGCCGACGCAATGGCTGGGGCAACAGATTTCGATGCTCGTGGAGCCCTGGCTGGCCTTCTATCAGAGTGACTACAGCCTGTTTACCGTCATCAAGCGGCAGCCGTGGCCAGAACGGGATGGTGTGTTCGTGGAGCGGGACGTTCGCCGCCTGGCGATCTATTCACGAGATCGTAACGCGCGCATGTACGAAAAAGTCGCAACTGATGAGGCCTATGCCCAGATCGCGAAGGCCATATGGGCAGAGGGCTTCGTCCCCATTGAAGAGCGTAGCGAAGAAGAGCTGACGGGAGGTCTCGAGAATCGCAACAAACAGATTGAACGCCTGGTTGCAGCGGCCAATGCTCTGCAGCAACGGGGCATTGAGGTGGTTTTCGTACGCAGCCCATCAGAAGGGCATTATGCGATCAGCGAGCCCATGTATAACCCGCGCGCTGAAACGTGGGATGTCATCATCGAGCGAACCGGGGCTCTCGGCATCCACTGGCAGGATCACGAGGAAATGCAGGGCTACCGGCTGCCCGAGTGGTCGCACATGTCGGGTAGCGAAGCCGACCGCTATACCAAGGCCCTCTATCACCTGGTCGAAAGTGAAAAAGCATTGCGCGATCAGGTCGGCAACCGGTAGCCGGCGAATAATTGGACTTGCGCGAGCTCTGCAATCTCTGTTATAAATTTACGACGCAAGATTCTGAAAGGTACGGAGTAGTAGAGGGAACTGCGGCTCTGCAGGGGGCCGGACCACAGGAAGGACCCAACTCCAACAAGAAAAGCGTAACAATAGCCGCGAAACTATGGCGGCAAGATAATAACGAAACGCTGGAGTGACAATGACGAACCACGTCGATCGCTTTCACGCCGCACTCACAGTGCTGGCTGGGCATGGTCATATAAAACAAAGGCTAATCAAGGCCTTCGAGGACAACCTCGCCAATATTAGTGAAGATGAAATACCGCCTGCGGCACAGCAGTCTTTCTCTGATCTCAGGCTGAAAATGCGCTATGTAATACCGGCGAACGGCGAAGGCTCTACTTGTGCAACGGTCAGAAAAATGTCGCTTGTCGAAGCCAGCGACTGCGCAGCGGCCATGGTGACCCTTTACGGCGAACTGTCCCGGCTGCGGGACGACACCCAGGTAAGCCTGCCGCTGATGGATGGTCAGGAATCCAGGGTACCGCCATTTCTCGTCAAATCGGTTTAATCGGGTAGTAAACGTAGGTCAGCAGGTCATCCTCCGCCACCTGACGCGGGTCGCTCACGTAAGATTCCCACACGGCGCCATTGCGCTCGATTCCCAGCGCCATCAGGTAGGCTGATATTTTCTGATGCGTTGCGGTCAGTCGCCGGTAGGATCCTACGTGCCTGACCCGGAGCACAGATCCCGCGTAGGTAGAACCCAGCCTTACTCCGACGCCGTCGCGCGGCGTGTCCACATTGGCCCCGCGCACCGGAATCGCCGCATCGAACACGAGTTGCGAGCCGTTGAAGTCGCGAGTGATGGATAACGGTGCGCCCGCTTCTTCGAGATCATGTTTGTCGATGAAGTTCAGAATCTGGAAATATGCTTTGGCCATGGCCGCGGAAATTGCAGCGGGCTCCGGCCTCGATTTGGCCGTCAGAAAGGCAATATCTGTGGCCTCGACAAAGATATGCTCGATCTCCAAATCGCTGAAATCGGCCGCGGGCAGGCTCTCCGCCAGCCGTTTTAGCTGCGCCAGGCCGTTGTGGTAGTCGCGCGCAACGATGCTGCCGAGCATCGGCGAGAAGTAGCGAGCGACAATATTCAAACCATAATCAGTCTCGAATCCCCACGTCACAATCGTGGTGCCTGTGCCAGGAACCAGGTTGAACCAGGATTGCGACTCGGCAGGCTCACCGCGACTCATGACAATTTGCACGTGCTCATAAGGTCGGCTTTCAACAATGATCTGCGTGCCGCTACCGATAATGGCACCGTCCCAGGTCATGCTCGCTCCCACGCCGCGATTGGCGCCGGAATAGATGATGCGGGCGTTCGGATCGGTATCCGACCATGGCGACCAAAGCGAAAAGCGCCGGAAGTCATTGACGAGCGCAAATACCGTCGCCGGATAGGCGTCGATTTCAATGCTGACTTCCACCCGATTGCTGCTCGGCAGGGCGAAGCCAATCATAATAAGCAGCGCAACCAGGGCACCGACTCCGTAAACTAGTTTTTGCACCTAAATTCTTCCCGTATGCGTTCCTTCCGGGCAGGATTATTCCACAGATGACAATCCTTGGGGACAATGCATGACAGCATCCAGCAATGAACTGCCGATTGGCGTCGTCGAACTGCCGGCACCACGGCTGCGGCTGTTAGGCAGGCAATGCAGGGCGCTGCTGGAATAAATGCGAATGATCAACCGGGCCGGCTGCAGTTGATGGCCACCGATCCAGGCACGGCCCACTGTGCAATAATAGTCGATTGAAATTGCCTCAAGGTAAAGCCGTGATTTTCAGGACATTCTGGCGCCCAATGGGCGCTCTTTTCGTATCCGCCATACTTGCATCCTGTGGCGGCGAAGCGCCCCCGGTCGCAATTGTTGCGCCATTGACAACCGTTGCACCGCGGCCCGAGATTTACGCCGACTTCCAGTTGACCGCGGACCTTGGAGAGCTCAGCGACAAGCAGCGCGAAATGATCAAGATCTTGATTGACGCGTCTCAGATCATGGATGACCTGTATTGGAAGCAAGCCTACGGCGAAGATCATGAAGCATGGCTGGACTCCATTGCCGACGTTGATACCAGGCGCTTTGCTGAGCTGAATTACGGTCCCTGGGACAGGCTCGACGACGACAAGCCTTTTATCGAGGGCGTAGGCGCCAAACCGCTCGGTGCGAATATTTACCCGGCGGACATGAGCAAAGAAGAGTTTGAGCAGGCCTACTTGCCGGGCAAGGTTGGACTGTATTCCCTGATCCGGCGCAACGCCGACGGCAGCCTGCGGCTGATTCCCTACCACGTTGCCTATGCCGAGGAGCTCAAAAAAGCGGCTTTGCTGCTGCGCAGCGCAGCAAAGCATGCTGAAAGTACCGATTTCGCGAATTACCTGAAACTGCGCGCTGCCGCGTTGATCAGCGATGAGTTTCAGGTCAGTGACATGTACTGGATGGACGTGCGTGACAACGACATAGACATTGTGATTGGTCCGATTGAAACCTATGAAGATCGTTTATTCGGCTACCGGGCGGCCTACGAGGCTTACGTTCTCATCAAGGATCACGAGTGGAGTGACCGGCTGAGTCGATTTGCCGATTTTTTGCCACAATTGCAAAAGGGCTTACCCGTTTCCGACGAATATAAATGGGAGACACCCGGTACCGACTCGGATCTGAACGCTTATGACGTTGTCTACTACGCGGGCCACAGCAACGCGGGCTCCAAGACGATTGCCATCAACCTGCCCAACGACGAGGAAGTGCAGCTCACGCGCGGCACGCGCAGGTTACAGCTCAAGAATGCAATGCGCGCCAAGTTCGACAAGATTCTTGAGCCGATCGCCGACGAACTCATAGATGAATCGCAGCGCGGCCACATTACCTTCGACGCGTTTTTTGCGAACACAATGTTCCATGAAGTCGCGCACGGCCTGGGTATCAAGAACACCATAGACGGTCGTGGCACCGTGCGTGAGGTATTGCTGGAAACCGCGTCAAGCATGGAAGAGGGCAAGGCCGATATTCTGGGCCTGTACATGATTACGGAGCTGCACAAAGCGGGCGAATTGGGCGATGTCGATCTGCACGACTACTACGTGACGTTCATGACCAGCGTATTCCGCTCCATTCGCTTTGGCGCGGCCAGCGCACACGGCAAGGCAAACATGGTGCGCTTCAATTTCTTCCTGGACAGCGGCGCCTTCGAGCGCGACGCAGAGACGGGAAAGTATCGCGTCGATTTCGAGCGCATGGCTTCGGCAATGACCGATTTATCACGACTGCTGCTAACGCTGCAGGGCGACGGTGATTACGACGGCGCGAGGGAACTGCTCGAGACGAAGGGCGTTATCTCCGAGCAACTGCAAGCGGATCTCGATCGACTGACGAACGCCAGTATTCCGGTGGACATCACTTTTCAACAAGGCATCGCAGAACTAGGGCTCGAATAGGGCTCGAATAGAATGAGAGTAGCGATGCTGCCGCACTGAGAATCTAGAACCGAAAAATCAAGAACAAGGAATAACGATGAGTTTCCGCAATTACTGCGAGATATCTGCAGGTTTGGCGTTGGCAGCAACACTGGCGTCCTGTGGCGAGGCGCCGGCACCGGAATCGGCATTACCGATCGACTACAGGGCAGTCAGCCTGGCCGACATCGACATGGCCGAAAAGCTGGCGCAGCGTTGTCAGTCTGACGAGGCAAGGTTTCGCGAGCACCTGGCAATTCTCGAAGCCTCAGCGGTGTACATCCCGATGAAGAGTTGCGCAGCGCGGGGGAAGATTGCGATCTCTTACTAACCAGGCAGGGAGGTCGAGCGACTCTTCGAGCGTTGTCGCGATCTGTGCAAGTATCCAGCCGACTACGGCATACATGCCGGCAACCCGGAATACGTTACGTCGTTTGAGTTCTGAGAAAAACCCATCCATGCGCCGGGTCATCTCCTCAAAGGTCGCGCTTGTCGATTCTTGCGAGTTGATTGCCGAACAGCATGGTCAGGTATAAGGCGTCGCGCGTCTCGAGAACTCCCGTCAACGTCGCAAATCGTACGTCCGGGTCGTGTAAATTCATCAGCACGTCGCCATCGCCATTGAATGCGATGACATGGGAAAAAGGTTCAGCGTTGGGTCGGAGGCCGACCGGGAGGCGTTGTACGAGCCTGCGCAGGAACGGTTTTTCGGCCAGGCTGTCCAGCAGCTGATTCCGCGGCGCCGCGAAGCCAACCCAGAATCGCCCATTGATGCCATTCTTGATGTTGTCCGGAAATCCAGGAAGGTTGTCGATCAGCACTTCGGTCACTCCCTTTTTTTCGCCTGTCAGCCAGTGCTTGAGTATCCGGTAGTGCCCCATCTCTGCAACGACCAGAAAACTGCCATCCTTACTGACCGCGACCCCGTTGGCGTAATTGAGATTACGCATTAATGTCTGCACGTCTCCAGATGACGGGTCTAGAGAAAAAACACGTCCGTGCCCACCATGTTCCATGATGTCGAGCAAAGTAGCACTTAGCGGCCCATCGAATTCCTCGGCGCCGAACTTGCTGGTGGACTCACTAAAATAAATCGTGCGGTCCGGACCGATACCGAGATTATTCGCGAATACCAGCGGTTGGCCGTCTACCGTATCGAGCAGCGTTGTCACGTCCCCGTCGAGTGAGACGCGTTGTATGCCGATCGTTGCATTCGCTATAACCAGAGAGCCGTCGTGGTCCGTTTCTATCCCCAACGGTCTGCCGCCCGGATTGGCAAACACGCGTATACCGCGATTCTGAATGCGGATTATTTTTCCGTTGCCGGTCGTTGCGTAGATGCGCCCGTCAATACCAATAGTCGCGTCTTCAGGGCCCTCGTAATTGCCGAGGTTGATAGCGGTTGCGATCTTGAGGCGGTCGTTTATCGCATACGGATCAATATAGCCGCGGTCGGTGGGTGCCTGCCATGCGACAGGGTCTACCGGTACGGGCCAGAGCAGAAAATACGCCGCGGCGGCCGAGAAAATTATTGTCGCGACAGCGAAAGTCTTTTTCATGTTGCGACTGCTTAGCGTCTTGCTTCGATCATGCGCAGGAATTCGTCGCGAGTTCGCGCGTCCTTGCGAAAAGTTCCGAGCATCTGGCTGGTGACCATGGTCACGGCGGATTTGTGAATGCCACGTGTCGTCATACATTGATGTGTTGCTTCAATCACTATACCGACGCCTTTGGGTTGCAGTACATCCTGAACACAGTTCGCGATCTGCGCGGTCATTTTCTCCTGGACCTGAAAGCGACGGGCAAATGCCTCAACGACTCGAGCGAGCTTGCTGATGCCAACGACCTTGTGGTTCGGTAAATAGCCGACGTGCGCTCTGCCAATAATGGGTGCCATATGGTGTTCGCAATGTGATTCGAATTCGATATCTCGGAGGACGATCATCTCGTCGTAACCATCGACCTCTTCAAAGGTCCGTTGAAGATATTCGACGGGATTTACCTTGTAGCCGCTGAACCAGTCTTCGTAGGCGAGCGCGACTCTCTTTGGCGTATCAACCAGACCCTCACGACGCGTATCTTCACCTGCCCACAACAATAAAGTGCGAACCGCGTCCTCGGCCTGTTGGCGGCTCGGTTTACGTGGTTTGGGTTGTTTTTTCTTCTTTGCAGCCACCGGCGCCTCCCTCGATCCGAGCGAGCAATGCTACGCAGTCTTCTTGTCGAGGTCGAGGCCGACAGGGCAACTCACGCCTGTACCACTCAACCCGCAATAGCCACCGGGATTTTTCGCGAGGTATTGCTGGTGGTATTCCTCGGCGTAGTAGAAAGTATCCAGCGTCGCGACCTGCGTCGTAATCTCACCGCGCCCGGCCGCAGTCAGGCCGGTTTGATACGCAGCCATTGAGTGCAAGGCCGCATCATACTGGGCGTCGTCGACAGCGAAGATCGCCGAGCGATACTGGCTGCCTATGTCGTTACCCTGACGCATGCCCTGAGTCGGGTCATGGCTTTCCCAAAAAAGTTTGAGCAAGTGCGAGTAGCTGACCTCGGCCGGGTCGTAAATAACAAGCACGACTTCGGCATGACCGGTTTCACCGCCGCACACAGCGTGATAGTCAGGATCCGCAACATCGCCACCGGCATACCCGGCAGCCGTCGAAAAAACACCGTCGGTTTGCCAAAAAAGTTGTTCGGCGCCCCAAAAGCAACCCATCGCAAATACTGCCTGTTCAAGGTGCTGCTCAAACGGTCCCTGCACGGGATTGCCGTTTACGAAATGGTTGCCTAATCGTGGCATGGCTGTGTGATTCATATGTTTAGTTTCTCTACTGAGCCTGGTAGCGAGCGCCGCGACGCGGTCGGTCAATAATACCGTCAGCGCTTTGAAAGCGCACTGCAATTGACTGCGTATGTCCCCAGTCAATGGCGCGATACACCGCGAAATGCAGGTGCGCCATCGTTGTGTGCCCCGTGTTGCCTGACAAACCGATTTGCTGTCCGCGCACTACGCTGTCTCCGGCGTCCACAAGCACGCCATTATGCTGCAAATGATAGTACTCGCCGGTGGTACCGTCATCGTGTAAAACGACGACGTAGTTGGCGTATTCACCACAACCCGTCTTCCAGCAGCCCTTTGAGTGACGTTCTACGACACGAGCGACCGTGCCGGACCTTGCCGCGTGCACCGGAGTTCCCTCCGGCATATCAAAGTCGACCGCAAATTCCTCGCGACCTCCATGGCTGAATCGCGATCGATAACCCTGCAGGACTCGGTAGGAACGACCTGCAGAATAGGGCAGTGCATAGAGCTGCTCATCGTCGTGCCTGGCGTCGATTCTGCCGACCGTCCACTCATAATTGTATCGATAGAAACCCTTGCCACCGCCAGCACGATGGTCAAGCAACATGACCTGCGCCGATTCTCCAGGGCCCAGCGTTCGCGTAACTGTCTTTGGGCCCGCCACGGCAAAATTCCGCGTCCGAACGTTCAATGTGTAGGTAATGGGAAAGTTTCGCAGGTTGCGTGCGCGCAGTTCGACGTCACCGTCCTTGTGTATTTCGTCGACGCAAATCCAGTCGTCTTTACAGCCGGCGTACGCGACACCGGGGGTCAGGCAGAACATCAGTAACAACAGGTTGAGAAACTTTGACATCGAATTCTCGAGACCGGAAACGTCCGAAGCGTTCAATCACGGCTGTCTTTCTTGCCCTTGTCCTCGTTAGTAGCAGCCTTCTTTGCGAGCAATGCGTCCAAGTCTGCCTGCATATAGGAAAAATTATGCTCAAATACTATCCCGTCTACGTCAACCGGCACAGCCTCGACCATTTTAGGCCGATAAGTACGGCGTCGAATTTCCCTGTGTACTATGCGTTGCATGTCAGTGAATTCAGGAGGTATGGCCTCGGTTCGCAATTTCCGAACACGGCCGCGGTCAGATACGGAGTAGTCGACCATGATTTTGCCGACATGCATTTCAACCTTTTCCGCACTATCGGCTGGATACGTGCCGGCGAAGGATGGCAGGTCATTCGTGCGCAACGGCACTACTTGTTCCAGCAGCGCGCTTCTCGCAGCCAGCTGCTCTTCGCCTGTAGAAAGACGTTCCCATACGTCCCGATAGATTTTGCGGGCGCGAGAATGTGCATCGATATACATGAAATAGTCTGCCAGGGCGAGTTTGGTCTTTGCCATTTCACGCCAATCGAGGTCCTCGGTCCGATCGGCGATTCGTACTGCGCGCTTGAAATATATTTCGCCCCCTGATCCCAGGCGTTGCTGTTGAGTAGTGATGACTGACTTATCGATATAGTAGAAGGATTCTCCAAGTCGTCGCAGCGGTTCAATTAACAGTGGATCGTATTTTCCTGAACTGGCCTCAACGATTCGAATCGCGCGGCGGTACGACACTCGTTCATCGCTGAAGTAACCCGCGCGGTGTTGCCAGGACGCTCGATTCAGTAACGACGGCAAAAGGCCCATCGGGTCTTCTTCGAAATGTCTTACATGCAGCCCGTGAATTCGATTGAGTATTTTCCGAGCTTCTTTCACTTCACCCATACGTATTTGGGTTTCGGCCAGAGATTCCAGAATTTCAACTTGATCGAGATTATGCGGCCCCTCATTTACGTGCGTAATGTGCGCCGCGCGAGTAAATGTTTTTAGTGCCTGATCCGGGCGACCATTTCCCAGCTGCGCGGCGCCAAGGCCCTTCAGAGGGTTAATCAAAGACCCGTTCAGGCGGTCCTCGATGATTTCAAGAATCTCGATAGAGGAAGTAAAGTTCTGGATCGCCGCATCGTACTGTTCATTGCCGTGCTGAACGATGCCCAGGTTGTTCAACGCGCTTGCTGTTTCCCGCGATTGCGGTCCATATACACTGATGGCCATTTCGACAATGCGTTTGGCTGCTATGTCGGCTTCGTCAAGCGAACCCTCATTGAGCAGGCGACGGTAGCGTGCGAACTCTGAGAGCAGGCGCTCCTCTCCATCGATCTTATCTTGGTCGTTGGTGCTGATTTCCTGGTCGACGTAATCGGCGTCGTCGTCCGCGACGGGTACAACCTGATCCAGCAGCGTAGCAGCGTCATCGGTTTCGACCTGTTGCGCCAGGCACACCTGGGCCATGAAAAGAATCAAGAGCAGCGCAATGTATTTGATAATGTTGATCATTCCTGTGCTGGTTACCCTTGTGCCTGACAATCTTCGCATTCAATCCCGGCGTTAAAATGTGACCGGAATCATGCCGAATAGTTCGCAAATACAGGGCTGTCGGCGCCAGAGTCACTATACCGACTGATGCTTGTCTACGGTAGCTGGGCTGTGCGCCCAATCAGAGATCGAGCAGCAATTGTTGCCTGCCCGGATGCAGAAACCGGCTGCAATCCAGTGTGTCTTGATACGACTCCGATTCCAGCCCGAATTGACGGCAGGCTTTCTTGAACCGTGCTGCCAGCATGGCGGCGTAAGGGCCGCGACCTGTCTGCCTGATGCCAAAGCGATGATCATAATCCCGGCCACCGCTTGCTTGTCGTATCAGGCTCATGACATGTGCTCTGCGGTCTGGAAAATGTGCGACAAGCCACTCGTCGAACAGACCTTTTACTTCGTTCGGCAGGCGCAGGAATATGTAATGAGCTTGCCTGGCGCCGGCAAGTGCGACTGACTCAAGGATTTGTTCGATTTCGCCATCATTGATCATGGGAATTATTGGAGCGACCAGCACGCTAGTGGGTATGGCTTGAGCGTGCAACTCACTGATTGCCTTTAGCCGCAGCGCGGCTGCCGGAACGCGCGGCTCCATAATACGCTTTAACTTTGAGTCCATGGTCGGCAGGCTAATCGCGACAGAACACAATCCATCGCTCGCCAGGTCGCTCAAGAGATCGATATCCCTGCAAATGAGGTTGCTCTTGGTAATCAAGTTGACCGGGTGGCGAAATTTGACAAACATTTCCAGGAGTTGCCGCGTGATCTGCAGTGACTTGTCCGCTGGTTGATAAGGGTCCGTATTCGCGCCTATCGTAATTGGCCTGCATTCGTAATTGGGTTTTTGCCACTCTTCTAACAGGCGTTTTGCAGCGTCAGGTTTGTAAAAAATACGGGTCTCGAAGTCGAGGCCGGGCGAAAGTCCTAGGTAGCTGTGACTTGGCCTCGCGTAGCAGTAAATGCAGCCATGCTCGCAACCCTGGTACGGGTTTATCGAGCGATCAAACGGAACGTCAGGCGATTCGTTGCTGCTGATAATGCGGCTGACCGACATAGCCCTGAGAACGGTGTCCGGTTTTTTCTGGGCTCTGGCATTGGCTTCTTGCGCACTGAAATCGATTTGCTGCGTGCTGAATCGACCTTCGGGCGCGGACACCGCGCCGCGGCCTTTGTGTGCTTGCACCGCCATACTTTGCTCCAGTACTGTATATAAACACAGTAACTCTGGCCGGCTGCACGGTCAAGAGATTCCCTTAGTTGAGGACGCGGTAGCCTCGGCCGCGAAGACAGCGTTTGAACACCATCTGTTTGTCACGATCGGCATCGAGGCCGGAACGTGTCGCGCCTATCAAAGCGCCATTGGCAGCCGAGCGGCTGACATCACCGTTAATCGCACCGCCGATAGCACCGACGCCGGCCCCGACAGCCGTGCCCTTGGCTACACCTTTGGTTATCTGAAGTTATTCACTATAGCCCTCGCCTTCATCCCAGTCCTTGGCGAGCCGGTCCGGGTTCACCCCTTGCATGTCGACTATGGGGTCAGGGTGGGCCGCGCAGCCTGCGATGGCCGCGAGGATGACTAGCAACATGAAGAAATTAAGTTCGCGCATGGTTCCGGTCCGCCTGTCATTCGATTATGCAACAGATGACACAGTTTCGCTTAATGCACATACCGTGGCATCATCATAAATAACGCGTTCGCCGGGATTTGGTTTACATGGATTAAGGCTTGCCTATGGCTACCGCAGCGCACGATTCGACGGCGAGGGCGATTTTATACGCTTTCCTGGCGAATTTCGGAATTGCCATCGCCAAGACCTGGGCGGCATGGCTGACCGGCTCGGGCAGCATGCTTGCAGAAGCTATTCACTCCTACGCGGATACGGGCAACCAGGTGCTGTTATTTCTGGGGCTAAAACAGTCGCTGCGTCCCGCCGATGAAGAGCACCCACTGGGTTATGGCAAACTAAGCTACTTCTGGAGTTTTGTTGTCGCAATCCTGCTATTCAGCATGGGTGGATTGTTTTCCATTTACGAGGGAGTTCATAAACTCAATAATCTTGAACCCTTGTCACAGGTCTGGATAGCGATAGTCGTTCTCTTGCTGGCAATAGTGTTGGAAGGTGTGTCGCTATTCGGGGCGCTGCGCGAAATTCGTAAGTTGCGCGGCGAACGCTCTTTGCGACATTGGCTCAAGCACACACGAAATTCGGAACTCGTCGTCGTGCTGGGTGAAGACGTCGGAGCTCAATTGGGGTTGATACTTGCGCTTGGCTTTCTGACGCTCGCAGAAATAACGGGCAACCCTGTCTACGATGCACTTGGATCAATCTGCATTGGCGCGGTCCTGATAGTCATTTCGGTATTCATCGCGTGGCGCATCGGCTCCTTGTTAGTCGGGCGTTCAGCCGAGCCCGATATTCAGGACGCTATTGCCGAAATTATCGCCGAACAAGAAGGTATCGAGTTCGTGTTCAACACCATCACAATGCAGTTTGGCCCGGATACAATGCTCGCCGCCAAAATAAAGATGCGTTCGGATATGACTATTGATGAAGCCGTCGCCAGCATTAACGATCTGGAACGTAAGCTCAAAGCACGCGTGCCAAAACTCAGGTGGTGCTTTATAGAGCCCGATAATGCTGATTAGGTTACAGGTTGTTAGTCCGCATTGACGTTGTACAGGTGAACGTCTTGTTGCGGGAACGGGAAGGATATGCCTTCTTTGTCGAAACGTTTCTTGATCGCCTCCGTAAGATCATACTTGACACTCGAGAAATCTCCGGACTTGACCCAGGGCCGGACAAAAAAGTTGACGCTGCTATCAGCAAGTTCGGCGACTGCGATCAGAGTAGCGGGGTCCTGTAGAATTCTTGCTTCGTCCGCAATTAAAGCCTCTAATGTCGCGCGAACCTTGTCGAGATCATCGTCATAACTCACGCCGATGACCATGTCGATACGACGTGTGTCGTTGACCGAGTAGTTTGTGATGATGCTATTCATGATCTGGCTGTTCGGTACGATGATTTGCTTGTTGTCACCGGTCTTGAGTACAGTCGTCATAATCTGAACTTTTTCAACGGAGCCGGCGATTCCTGCTGCTTCAATATAATCACCAACACGATACGGCCGAAACAAGACAATCAGGACTCCGGACGCGAAGTTGGACAATGAGCCTTGCAGCGCGAGGCCGACGGCCAGACCCGCGGCACCGAATATGGCAATAAATGATGTGGTTTGGATGCCGACGGCGCCAATAGCAGCGATGATGATGACGATCATCAAAGAGGTTCGAACAAGATTGCAAATGAAGGTTTCCAGCGTCTTGTCGACACCTTGTTTTTGCATGAACTTGCCTGTCGCACGCACCAGCAGTCCGACGAAAAATTTGCCGATATAATATATCGCCAATGCGATAGCGAGGTTGATGCCGAAGTCGATGCCTTTCGCCTGCAGCAATTCCAGAAACTTGCTCCACTCGAGGCTTAGGTCGGATAGGTTTGTGTCGTTCATTGACTGGATCCTTGTTATTGTCCCGGAACACCTTCGCTGCCGGGCTGAAAACGAAAAATATAATACGGCCCACTAGCCTTAATGTGCTCGGCTGATTGAAGAATCAGGTCTGGCAACGCACTGTCCGCCAGGTAAAGATAGCCATCAGGTCCGAAGGATAAGGCGTCAGGCCAGCGTATCGATTTTGAGTGAACAAGCGTCGCAAGTTCCTGATCGGGCCCCACAATAAAAACTGAGCTGTGCTCCACATCCGTAATGAAAATATTGCCATTGACATCGGTGCTGAGACCATCGCTAAGCGGCTTGTCACTATAACGCTCGACACGTTTAGCAAGCTGCGCTTCCGGTAGTGCCTTATCGCGAAGGTCTTTGAGTCTTACACGATACAGGCCTGAGCCGCTAAGCGCGCCGTAGTAAAGCCACTCCGGTCCCAGCGCAATGCCGTCGATACCGCCGCGCAGCACAACTATGCCACCGACGAACTTCATATCATGACCGCGAGTTCGGATTATAAAGTGCTCGGCAGTAACCGACACATGATTTTCGAGTACGCGACGCGCGTCTCCGGTCTGGATGTCATAGACAATGATGGCAGGCGACTTGCGCCAGAAACTGGCATCGGCAATCACGATAGTGCGCCCGTCCGCACTCACTTGTAAGTCCTGCAAGAACGATCCTAAGGGCGCGATTTTCTTGTCGAGATGTTGCAATCGAAGGACTTCGCCGCTCTTAAGGTCTATCCCGACGATTCTCGCTGGACGCATGCCGTGATTGCCATGGTCGATAGTCCAGAGACGGTCGAAGCGATCGATTGCAATGCCAAGGACAGTATCGAAAAGCTCAGTTTGCTGTTGGCCGGAGGGGTAAGGTACGGCTGCGCCGTCTACGTACTCCAATAATTTATTGCCCTGCGGTCTGGATTCCGGATGCACAGTGAAAAAGAGTCGGCCATCCGCGTTGACTGCAACATTGCCAATGGGCTCTGGATACGAGAGTACTTCCTCGATCGCCTCGGTGTTCAGGCGTGGCACCGTCGACAGGTCCGGGTACGGGTCTCCACCGCCATGCCGTACCCAAAGCACGATGATTACGAGAATAAATATGACTGCCGGGAACAGCAGAATCTTCTTCATATTGGGCTGCTGAGATTCAGTGTGATGCGCAAACGAAATATTACATCATTGCGTGCCAATATCAGACCAGAAGCGCTATTGGCCAACTGGCCAGTATCAGCGTCGCCGCGGCACCGCCTGCTAAAATCTGCGAGCGCCGGTCTTTGGGTACAGGGCCGAATTTAATCAGCAACATGCCCGTAGCGAAGCCCATAACAAAGCCGAGCAGATGCGCGCCTATGTCGGTGTTAGGTCCACCAGTACCGGTGAACATTAACAATGCCAATCCGCCGACGATGGGCCCGTATCGATAGGACCAGCGATCCTGTGCCATCAATTTGCCCTGCCAGACATAGCCGGCAACCAGCCCTAGCGCTGCGAATACGGCTGTTGATGCGCCGATGGATCGGTGTGTGGATTCAAGCAACAAGACATTAGCGGCGTTGCCAGCAGCCGCGGCGAGGACAATCGCGAGCCAGGCGATTCCCGAGCCAAGCAGTCGTCCGGCGAACAGCCCAAACAGAACTCCAAACGCAATATTGCCAAGCAGATGTTTGGCGCTGGCGTGCAAGGTCAAGGCAGTGAACAAGCGCCAAAACTCGCCATTGCGTATAAGCTCGCCGTCAATACGTCCCGCAGAAAACCAGTTGCTGCCGAAGAACGAATACCCGGCCATACCGGTGACAATACAGACGATCGCGACGTAGGCAATAATGCCCGGGAGCGCATTCTGGTGCTCAATCCGTTTTATTGGCGGTGGCCGTATGGGAGGATTTTCGTCGTCATACAGCAGCAATTCCTGCATCGCACGTGCCGAGTGTTGGGCTGGCACAACCAACACGCAGGAACTGTCATCGTTGATCAGTTGATGCGGAATTTCCTTTGCTGCGAGCACAAGCGCGCGCACCGAACAGCTTTGCCGGTTGCGACTCTCGAACACTACGCGTAGATCTTCAGTCATAAAATCAATGAGTTACTTGAGTTCCTGTGGCTCGAGCAAGGGCTCAGACGTGGTCAGTTACCATTGTGTCAAACCTATCTATGCACTTTGTCCGGGCTATTCAATGTCTAATTGGAAATAAATCTGATTGCGGTAAGCTAGCAAGCTTGGCGGTGTACTCCGCTATCTCAACGGGAGCGCATATGAAAAATCCGATTCGCGCATTCTTGCTGACGACTATTCTATGGTCTGTTGCTACTTCCGCCGAAGTAGTGAATGCCGAGCATATGGGGTTCACCACCGTCAATGAGGTTACGATCAATGCCGCGCGCGAGGAAGTCTGGCACGCGGCAATCCATGAGATCGGTGCGTGGTGGAATTCCGACCACACTGTTTCCGGGGATGCGAGCCGCCTTCGAATCAGTGCCAAACCGCAGGGTTGTTTTTGCGAGGATTTCGGTGACAATGCCGGCGTTGTTCACCTGACTGTAACGATGATCAACCCCACTGTCGTATTGCGGCTTACCGGAGGACTCGGACCGTTGGGCCTGATGGGGGTGAGCGGCAACATGACTTGGGAATTTGAAGATTCCGAAGGTGGCACCAAGGTCAAGTTTACCTACGCTGTCGGCGGCTACCGAGCCGGCGGGCTCGATGCCATCTCTGTGTCCGTTGACTATGTCCTTGGTGAAGCGCTTGCACGAATGAAGGCGTACATTGAGACTGGCGACGCCGAGAATGCAGTCGTTGGTTGAAGTCTCGGCAGCCCGCCCGTCATCGACGGTTGTTCTCGCCAGGGAAACTGCGGGTGTACCCGAAATTTTTATGGTGCGGCGGCACGAAGATTTGTCTTTTGGTACGGCGTACACATTCCCAGGGGGTGTGGTCGATCCTGATGATGCCGATGTACATCCATTCTGCACCGGGTTGAGCGCCAAGGACGCTGACTCAAGGCTGGGCATGCAGGGTAATGGGCTGGATTATTACAGCGCCGCCGTTCGCGAGCTTTTCGAGGAATCCGGTGTATTGCTTGCCGACACTGCCGGCCTGGACGAAAACCTGTCAACGGTTCGGGCAGGGCTGAACGATGCCAGCGACAACTGGTCTGATTTCGTACATCGTAACGAGTTGCAGATCGACTGCGGCTCGCTGCATTACATCGGTCACTGGGTCACGCCTGATGTGAGCACAAAGCGCTATTCGACGCGTTTTTTTATGGCGACACTGCCGCCAGGACAAGTTGCTGCACACTGTGGTGGCGAACTCACTGCGTCCCGCTGGGCATCGGCAAATGACTTTCTCGCCGCGGGCAGAAACGGTGACGTCAAACTGATTTTTCCGACGGTCAAGACGCTCGAGAGCGTAGCCCCCTACAAGACGCTGGACGCGCTGTTGGACTGGGCACGATCATGCGTGGAGGGGGGCATAACCAGCATGGTGCCGGTCACCATTACAAGAAACGGCAAGCAGGAAATCGTCCTTCCCGGAGACAAGGATTATCCGGGTGAAGAATTATGAGTGCATTTGGGCCAAAGATGCCAACCTTCAGCCAACTGGCGCCTGGAGTGCGCCGTCTGCTTGCCCCGAATCCGTCAATGATGACGGGGCCCGGCACCAATACCTATTTATTCGGTCGAGAAGAGATTGCGGTGCTTGATCCTGGACCACTGATCGAGAGTCATCTGCGTGCCATCGAGAAGATTGCGGCGGCGCCTATTCGCCAGGTGCTGGTAACGCACACGCACCCCGATCACTCACCGGGTGCGGTTGAACTGGCCAGAGCGACGGGCGCAGAGCTTCTGGGACGGCCTGCGCCGAAGGGCGAACACCAGGATGCGACGTTTGTGCCGCATAGAGTCCTCGACGACGGCGACAGGATATTAATCGATGGGATTGAGATTGAGGCCATCAGCACTCCGGGTCATGCCTCAAACCATCTGTGCTATCGCCTGCTCGAGCTGGACTGGATTTGCACCGGCGACCACGTGATTGATGGTTCGACTGTCGTCATCGATCCACCCGATGGTAATATGACACATTATTTGCAGTCGCTTGAAAAACTCAAGAACCTGAATTGTTCAGCGTTGCTGCCCGGCCACGGCGAAATCATTCGGGATGCAGAGAGGAGCATCGACTGGATTATCAACCATCGACTGGAGCGTGAAGAGAAGGTCGTTGCGGCGTTAGGCGAAAATCCGGATATCTCGACCGATAGGCTTGTGCCACACGTATACAAGGATATCGACAAGAACCTTTATGGCTGGGCGGAAAGGTCATTGCTTGCGCACCTTTTGAAGCTTGAGGATGATGGCAAGGCTGAATGTATTGCCGGGAACTGGCGCTCTACAGCTTAAGCGCCAGTCGCGTCTTGATTAGCGCGGCGACTTCACATAGCGTACGCGCTCCGGAAATTGAGGTACCAACATGACATTCGTCGTCACCGAAGCCTGTATCAAGTGTAAATTGACAGACTGCGTCGAGGTTTGTCCCGTGGATTGTTTCCACGAAGGGCCGAACTTTCTGGTGATCGATCCTGACGAATGCATCGATTGCACGCTTTGCGAACCCGAATGCCCGGTGGAGGCCATTTTTTCCGAAGATGAGTTGCCGGCCGGGCAGGAACATTTTCTGCAACTCAACGCCGATTTGTCTCCGGACTGGCCGGTCATCACCGAAATGATCGACGCCCCAGAAGACGAAGCCGAATGGCGTGA
This sequence comes from Pseudomonadota bacterium, assembly GCA_022573655.1. Lineage (GTDB taxonomy): Bacteria > Pseudomonadota > Gammaproteobacteria > Steroidobacterales > Woeseiaceae > UBA1847. The sequence goes on along the minus strand of JACZTO010000002.1, from coordinate 94,606 downwards.
GGTTAAGGACAAGTTGAAGTACCTGGAGCGTTAATGCCCATGTGGGTGCTCCTACGGTTCTTGGATGAACCTGATCAGTTTCTGTGCCAGCTCCGGTCCTTTGTCCTCCTGCAGGAAGTGACCTGCATTGCTGATCGTTACGTGTTCGCGGTTCTGCGCACCGGGTACTTTCGATTGCCACAGCTTTTCTCCGCCACGAGTAATCGGGTCGCGGTTACTGAACATTGTTAGAAACGGCTTTTCCCAACGGCTGAAGACCTGCCATGCCGCGCGATTGGCGTCGCTCGCAGGATCGTCAGGCTTCGTCGGTACCAGCGCCGGAAAGACACGCGCAGCGGTTTTGTATTTCGATCCGGGAAACGGCGCATCGTAGGCGGCCACGGTGTCAGCCGGCAATTCCGTTATCGTTCCTTGCTGAACGATTTTGCCGATTGGGAACCACGGGCTGAAGCGCGCGAAAATCTGCCAGGCCTTGAAAATCCCGGGCATTTCCTGATCGCCGGTGGGCATTCCGCCATTCGCCAGTGCGACGCGCGCGAAACGATGTTGATTTTCCGCTGCCACGCGCAGGCCAATCAACGAACCCCAGTCCTGGCAGAAAAGAGTGATCCCATTGAGATCGAGCGTTGCGATGAATTGTGTCATCCAGGCGACGTGACCGGCATAGGTGTAGTCACTCTTGTCTGCTGGTTTATCGGATTTTCCAAAGCCGATCAGATCTGGCGCAATGACGCGCAGTCCCGCATCCGCAAGAAGCGGGATCATGTGCCGATAGAGGTATGACCAACTCGGCTCGCCATGCAGCAATAACACCACGTCGCCGTCGCGGGGTCCCTCGTCAACGAAGTGCATCCGCAAACCGTCGATGTCTGCATAGTTTGCCACGAAGTCATAACCCGGCAGATTTTCAAAACGGGAGTCGGACGTACGGTGCACAGGTGTACGGAGCACAGGTGTACGGAGTACAGGTGTCCGCGGCGCATTCATCAGTCGTGTACTCTCATCTACAAAGATGAGTAGCATACGCGCAAATATCGTTCGCTCAATCAGCGGCGCCTACATGCAACGTGTCGACGTTGCGAAAGTTGATGTGCGCAAGGTTCGTCGCCTGTGGGATTATCTCGGTGGCTTGATGCTGACGGCGTTTGGCGTAGACAAGGTACGCGACGAGATCAATGGTCTGTACGCCGAGTGGCTGACGCCGCAAGAGCGTATGGAAGGTAAGTTACTGCTTTATCTCCATGGTGGTGGCTATGTAGTCGGCGGCTGCGACATGCATCGGCAGATGGTCAGTCACATTGCACGTGCAGGACACATACAGGCTTTGCTGCCGGAGTACCGCCTGTCACCTGAAAGCAAGTACCCGGCCGCTATCGAAGATGCGGTTGGCATTTATCGCACTCTACTGGCGCGCGGCACCAAAGCTGAAGACATGGTAATTGCCGGTGATTCGGCGGGCGGCGGCCTGGCCGTGGCGACGTTACTTTCATTGCGCGACGCCGGTGACCCGTTACCGGCGGCTGCTATCTTGTTGTCTCCATTTCTCGACGCAACCGCCAGTGGCGAATCGATGCAAAGTCGAGCTCAGCAAGATCCCTGGTTTCATGCGCAGGATATTTCGCTGATCGCCGATTACTATTGTGAGCCGGCGCAACGCCGTGATCCGCTCGTATCGCCAATTTTTGCTGACGTTGGCGGCTTGCCGCCACTGTATATTCAAGTTGGCGACGACGAAATATTGTTGAGCGACTCAGAACGATTTGCGGAAAAAATAGCCGCGGCCGGCGGTGAGGTCGATCTCGAGATATGGCCCGAGATGTGGCATGTGTTCCAGATGTTTGTGGGCAAGATGCCGGAGAGCGGGAGAGCTATCAATAAGATAGGTAACTTTATTCGCGGTCTTTTTGCCTAATATCCTGGTTGCTTTTGCGAGTCGTCATACATTTTCGTGAGGAACGAACGTATTGCGGGCTCCGCTTCGTCTTTCGTCATTAGCTTCTGATTCTCCAGCACCACTGCCATATCCGTGATCGTACGTTTGCCGTCGATCAGCGACATAATGAAAGAATAAACCTGCGTGGTCATGGCCTGGGTGCGGAACGAAGGCGAGAGTGGTACAGGGTCCTCGCCAGTCACCAGCCAGTCGGGCAGGGCTTTATGGCGTCCGGGTTTTTGTACGTCGCGTTCTTTGTATGCCGAATACGAAAACACTTTTTCCTGTCGCCCGTGGCGGCTGGCCGGTGAGCACATGTACGGTATGGTCGCTTGAGATACGTATGGATTCGAGAACCCGTTCTCGGCGACGATTGCTTTGACTTCTTCGGGACTGTAGCGACCCTGACGATTGGTGGTGGAAAATGCCAGTGAACCGAAATTCACCCAGCGGCCATCTTTTTTCAACAGCGCATTGATGCGTGCCGCGAGCACGGGAAAGTCCTCTGCAATGATGTCAATCAGCCAGGGGGTGACGACAGTATCAAAAGACTTATCCGGGAATGGCGGGCGCAAAGCATCACCGAACACAAGGTGAAAGTCTTCGCCCGCAATGTCGGGCGCTGACAGGGTGCGCAAGACCGCATCGTCTTCGAGTGCGAGCGGAGCAATCGGAAACTCGTACATCTTGAGCTGCTCGCCTCTGGCCATCGTGTTGGCTACGAACATGAGCAATGGATTGAAATCCATTGCTACAGTCAATGTACAGTTCATGTTCCTGTGAATGTCGAAAGCAAGGCGCCCGGCGCCTGAGCCGAGCACCAGGACATTGCCCAGGTCTGCGTGATCGTGGAGTACTGAACGGATTTGCTTTAGCGAAGCCTTGTTTTCTTCGTCACCCCAGGCCCAGTCCCGATGGATGTTCGTGTAGTAGGTGTTGAGACCCTGGTCTGCGGGCAAGCGCGTGCGCAATGCAAGATAACTTTCATAATTGCCGTATAAAGACTGCACGTCGATGGGACGCAGTAATTTTTGCAGTGATCGCTTGTGGGCGACGACGGCCTTTTTGTATCGCTCGACGCGACGCCTGGTGAGCGCATGCAGGTCGTCGCTCTCGAGTTCGGATTCAAGGCCGGCGATTTCGTGACTGAGCTGTTGCAACGAGTACTGCAGGCGGCCACGCCATTCGCCGAGTGTTGCGTCTGGCTCGGCGAACATCCACGGCATGCCATCAAGCGTTGGGAAGTCTATCTTGCAGGCCTTGCAATGCAGAGTGTCGTCGTTCTGTTCCAGCGGCGTCTTGTCGCAGCGTGGGCAGGCAAGCAGGGCATGGAGGTTGGTCATGGGAGGATTATGCACTCTCCCCCAGGATTGTTCGCCAGGCTAGTACTCAATTATCATGTTGATTGAGTACTAAACGGGGTTGGTGATAAAGCTGCTCACGATCGGCGTGAATGCAGTGAGGCGGTCTTGTAACGTGGCATTGCCGAGGCCGTGGTTCGGAAACAAACCGCCGAACTGGGCCTGTTCACCGTGCAGTGCCATGTAGTTCAGCAACACCGTATTGACGAGCAGGTTGACGTTGTTTGCAGCAGGCGTTGCTGCACGCTGCACCGAGCCGTCGGAACTCATGGCTCCGATTTGTTGATGCAGCGCCTGTTCGGCCGCATTCGCACCGATGAGCGTCGGTCTTCGAGTTGGGTTATAGACAAGGAAAAAGGATCCGGCGGTGGAAGAGTTGTCACTCACCCATTCGCCTTTGCCGCGGCCTTCGGGCGTATTGTCGATGGCTCCGTTTGACGATACCGAACCATCACTGAATACGTACATCATCAGCGGTACGCCTTTGCGAGCAGCGTACTCGAGGCAGGCGCCCATACAGCGCCCGGCACGCTCGTCCTTTACTTCGCCTTCAGCGCGGCGGCCGCCATGGTAATCGTAGCCGCCCATTTCGATACAGCCGGCACCCGCGAAGCCGTTGATCACCAGCTTCATTACAGCAGCGGTTTTCTGGAACTCCCGCGCGTCACGATCACCGGCGTTGAATTCGGCATTCGTGAAAATGCCCGTGCCTGGTTGACCCGGCTGGTCTACGATCTCGGCATCCAGTGCCGGATCGATCGGCAGGCCACCGAAGCGATCCGCGATATCAGCAGCTTTCAGGTAGCCGCAACGAACCATTTCCTTGATAACCGCATCACGCGAGATTTGCGTGTTGACGTTATCCATCTTGCGGTCGCTAAGCCTGTATATCGTTTCCATGACAGCGGTTGCGTCATCCTTGGAGAGAATGCCAACCAGGTCACCGGTATTGACCAGGTTTACGACGTCGCTTGGACGGTCAACCTTGGTCGGGCGCAGCTCGGGATTGTACAGCGCTGCGGGCAACATCGAGTTGCCGCCGGAATCCGTGTTCTCGGAACCGGCAAGTGTGAGGATCGAGCCGTCGGCGCCCGCTTGTGCAATGCCGTACATCGGATTGTGCGGGTTGTTGCCGGTATCGTTGTCAGAGCGCGCCGGAATGATCGCACCGTTAATATTGGCTTCGCGGCCCGCTGTCAGACTTGCCATTATGCCGCGACGAAAAGCGCTGTCGAGATGAAAGCCAAGCCCCAGATCGAAGTTGGCGTAGGGCTGGCCCGTAATTGGGTCGTTCAGCCCCGGCACCATGTCGCCCGGCAAGCCCATTTTTCGATAACCTGCGGTGCTCAGGAAGTCATTTTGACCACCACCCTGACCGACAAGAACGTTTGAACCGGCGATGTTCGCTCCGCCTGCCAGATCGAAACAAATAAACGGAATTTTGCCGGCGCCATCTGTCGCGATTCGACACGGATTCAGCAGCAGGTTATCGAGATCCGTCGACAGGGCTGCCAGCGCTTCGCGCGGGTTCGAGAACAGGCTCAGCACGCCACCGCCAACGGTATACGCAGCACCAGTCATGAATCCCTGGGCGACAAACTGACGTCGCGTGACGGGACGCGGATGGTCTCCATGAAGTTGCGGCATATCCCAGGACCGCACATTTCGTTTCTTGCTCATATTGAGAATATCCCTGGTCCCGTCGTTACTGAATCAACGTGGCCGCGCTGCCAAGCACGGCTGCACAGACGCCCTTGGCGATAGCTCGTGTATCACTGGGGCCGGCGAGGAGTCGATCGATGAGGTTGTCGGGGCGGTCGATGCCCGGTCCCGTCTGAAATTGCGCCAGTTCATCATAAACGAGCGCATAACTCGGTTGCGTCAAGAGTTGTGGGCCACCTGGCGTTTGGCCAATGGCTCGCGCGATTAACGGATCAACGAAGTCACTACGATTGGTGACACTGAACGCCGTAGCGGGTGGGTCACCAAATTCGAAATCCGGCCAGTAATTCAGCGCATCCGGGTTCGGGCTCGCATTCGTGCCGATCGCCGCGTCGCAGTATTGAATGGCGAGTTGTGCAATGGCGATCTGGTGCGAAGATAGCAATGTGTTCACGTCTTCGACGGCAGGCAACGACTGTCGGAGCTCCTGGAACGTCATGTCGACAGCGGGCGTGTTCGGATCGACACCGGTAATAGCGGCATACGTCGCGTTGATCTCGTCGAATGTGCGCACACCGACGTGCGATGCGGGGTCCAGATCAGTCGGCGTAATCACGAGCATTGGAGCCTCCGGCCGGTCGTAAATAAAGCTTGCGATCTCATCGAAAGTCAGGAAGAACTGGTCGTTTTGCGGTCCTTTCTCAAGCGGTATGACCGCACCAAGGTCGGAGAGCGGCTGGCCCAGTTCCAGAAGCGGCGCCGCGTCTAGTGTGCCGTCCAGATTTGCGTAGCTTTGTCCTACAGCGGCTTCCTGGCCGTTCATGCCAAGATGCAATCCCTTTATAGGAATCCCTACCGGCGCTGATCCATCCAGAGTGATGAAACTCGGCTTGTCGAAGAGATACGCGAACGTATCGAATTGCTGCGCCTCGAACAAAATGAAAGACGAATCTTCCGGCGCGCCAATGCGCGCCGAAATATCAAACAGCATGTAGAATTTTTCGCCGACACCCGCGTCGAAATTCTGCACGATTTGTTCCTGGCTCAATGCGCGACGGTGAATGGCGGCGAGACGGAATGTACCCTCCCAAACGCCATCGCCCGACGCTTCATTGCCGAGTACCAGGGCGAATGTGTCCTGCCAGTCGATCAGCGTGCCACCTGGAATCGGGTCGGTATTCGTGACCAACGCCCCGTTGACGTAAATGCTGCGGCCGTTGATCGGGTCATAGGTTGCTACAACGTGCTGCAAAGTTGCCTGCAATACTTCGTCCATGGCGGGAGTTGATAGCGCCGGCTCACCGTTCAGCGTGGTAAGCGGCATGTCGTTTGCGTCCACCGCATCCGTGCGCAGAAAGAAGTTGTAGTCATAAAGCGTTTGTTGCAACGTAAAGTTGCGAGTCATGGCGCCTGCCGAGTAGGTGACAATGCGCGACATTTCCTGCGTCACGTTGGCAGGAATCACCCAGGCTTCAATTGAGAATTCACCCGACTCTTGTATAACGTCGTGTAACTTTTTACTGGTTGTGGTGGAACCCTGTGCTTTACCAGGACCTTGTGCCGCGTCGGTACCGATGGTAATTCCCCAGCCACCGTACCAGGTCACATCGCCGTAAAAGTCCAGGTCGATGGCGGGATCGACGCCGCTGGTGTCGTACGCGATGAGGCCGGAGCCCGTCTTGAACTCCCACAAAGCGATCTGCGCATCTTCATACCGATTTCCGCCAGAGGCCAGCGTTCCGTCAACGAGGCGTAACGCCTGGCTGGTGACAAGATCCGGGTCTACGGTCGTTGCAGTGATACCGTTCGCGAAAGCCGTGATTGCCGCGAGCATTTCGGCCGCGGAGGTCGTGCAGTTGCCGCCGTCCCAGCAGTTGTGTGATTCCCCGATGGGTGCCGGGCTGACCTTGATGACGAAACGTGAGTCCGCCGCTGTGTCGAGGTTGATCTTCGATTTCGCCGCGGCGTAGGCGACGTCGACATCCGGGTCGGCAAAATACGGCTGCTGTGCGTTCGGGGATTCCGAGCTATGACAATTGGCACAATATGCGACCAAAATGGGCGTATGCAGCAGTTGCCCAAACGACGTCGTATCGAGCGGGAAATTCTTGCTGTCTGCCGGGTCTGCCGATGGCGGCGCTGTCAGCACGATCTCGCGGCCGCTACCGACTGCCTGCCCGACCCAATTTTCGATCCAGGTTTGCAGTATCGTGCCGCAAACGCCCGGATCCGCTACCCAGCAGTTATGCCCAAGTGGCGGCGCGCTTACCTTCATGACAATTTCGGAAGATTCGGGCTGAACGCGGTCGACTACGGTTAGCGCCGCGTCGTACGCCATATTGACGTCGTCGTTGCGGACGAACATCGGTACCTGTCCAACGGTTTCGTTGTGGCAGTTTCCACAGCGATCCGTAGTCCTGGCCTTAGCCCAGAATTCCTGCTGGAACTTGAGCACGTCAGAATCCCGGGCTACCGGGCCGGAGTACGTCGTGCCACCGCCGTTGCCTGGATCCTGAGACAGCGGATTATTCGTCGTCGGTGCGCCGCCGCCACAAGCCGTGACTGCCAGGCTCACCAGCAACGCCAATCCCATCGACCTGGTCATGATCATCTCTCCCTACGGTCCCATGCAGTAAGTGGCGGTATCTGCAAAAACCTGCTTCATTCTGTAGCCGGTTCCGCGGAACGTAGTAATGATTTGATCGACCCTGGTTCGATCGGAATCGTCCTCAGGGCTGCGCAGGCAAATCGTACGAAATACTTTCTTGACCTGGCACGCAGCGAAGGCGTAGCTGTTGCCCAATTCTTCGCCGAGCGACTTGGCACCTTGACCACTGCCGCTGCGCAATGGATCGAAACCAAGGTACGAGTTCTGGCCCCTGCGCCAATAGTTATCCCAGCTATCGTCTGGCGTCCTGAAGCCCTGCGGGAAATTCAGATCGTTATTGAAATATTTTGGCTGCACCGAGCCGGCCGTGTATTGCAATGCGCCGCTAGCCTCGTCGAAGTCGTAATACGCGAATGCCTGCGTCATCGGGTCCATGCCGGTATGGCAACCTATGCAGCTATTCAGGAACAGCCGGCTATCGCCGCCAGGGCTGCGACTGACGTCCTGACGAATACGGTCGGGCGGCAGACTGGGATCGTGCACTTGCTCCATATCGTTGCAGAGATGGTTGAGCAACGTGAAACGGAACATCGCGCGATTCGTGCCGGCGATGAAGAAAGCCTCTGACGCTGCTCGCGACGTGATAATGCCCGCTGTTGCGGCTGATGGCAGGCCATTGATGGAAGACTGCGGAGCGAATTCGAGTTCATCACGCAGGTTGATGTTGTCTGTCTCAAGCTGCTCGTAGTGATCATTGTTATTCGCTGATGGTGCGGCGGAAACAACTCCGGCACGTCCGACATACGTTATGTCTCTGGAAAGCAGTTCATTGAACGGTTCATCATCGCGGATCATTCCAATGACCGTAGCGATGTAGTCATTAAGCGGTACGAATACGGAGCGGTCACGATTCGTCCATGGCGCAGCAAAATTCTTCAACGTGACGTTGTAGAAGTTGACGTTATTCATGGCGATGTCGGCGGCTGTATTGGCATTGCCGGGCAGAGCAGGATTGATCGCATCTTCCATTTGCTGCAACACGCTCTCGCTCGGTGGGACTCCCGCGAGACGATCATGCAGTTGCTTGGCTTGCTCGCGATATCCAGCGTTTGCCGGCGTCAGGAACACTGTGCTCAACAGCGCGACGCATGCTACGTGAAATAAATATCGGAAACGGCTTGTCATGCGATTAGTCAACATCCTTAGTATTCATTTCGTTTCTGCTCATGATTCGTTATTTTTACGAAGCCTGGCAACGAAATTCTGCCAAACTGCCAATTGAATCACCGTGAATGCATTCACAGTCCTCAATAAATACCGATCATCTTCTATGATTGCAAATGTTGTGCCAGTCTGAGATGTGTCGCACACTTTTAGTATAAACATCAATTTAATCAACTACTTGAACTAAGGGCACAGGAGTCGGGCGCAGTGATGATATGACAAGCGATTGTCGGCAGTTGCACACAGAAAACATAACCACGTGCGATAAACTACTGATTGTGAAGGGTGACAGGGCTGTCGCCGAACGCAGACAGACGTGACGCGCGATGACACCGCACCTAGCGCGTTTCCGCTGTTGTACTCTTGAGATATTACATGCTGTCTGTTGCCTCTCTTATACTTTGTGATCGCGTTAACGGTAAAACTACCGTTGTGCGTCGTACGCTGTAAGGATGACCGAGGTGTAGCTATGTCCAGGATGATCGCGTTGTCGATAATGTGCTCAGCATTTGTTGCTTGCAGCAGCGGCGATGGCGTGAGTATCGGAACAGGTCAGGATCCCGATCCCGTCGTTGTGGATTTTCCCATTGCGTACATAAGGGCGCCGATTCCGACCGATGCCAATGGCGTATTTCAGCAGCAGGATTTGCGCGAGCAGATAAGCTTCGACTTTGGCGCAGACCTCTTTTTTCGCGACCGGGCAGCGCCCGGCGCGGCTGCAACCAATATTACAGAAAGTGTGTCGCAGGGCCTTGCTGCAATTCGTGATGTTGAAATCGACTACGACGGTAGCCGACTCTTGTTTGCCATGCGCGTGCCGTTTGATCCGATGCTTGCAGAAGAAGACCTGCCAACCTGGAATATCTGGCAATACACATTTGAAACGGATGAGTTGATTCGGGTCATCCCAACGATTCTTTCGGCAGAGATTGGCCACGACATCATGCCGAAGTATCTGCCCGACGGCCGCATCATTTTTTCTTCGACGCGACAATCACGATCGCAAGCTTTGTTGCTCGACGAAGGCAAAGGCGCTTTTCCCGCCATTGATGAGGACCGGAACGAATTCGCGTTCAATCTGCATATTATGAACGACGATGGTTCGGGCATTGAACAGGTATCGGTAAACCAGAGTCACGATCTCGATCCGTCTGTATTGGCGAATGGCCAAATCGTATTCAGCCGCTGGGATCACAACGCTGTGAATAACAGTGTCAATCTTTACAGAATGAATCCGGACGGTTCGAACCTCGAGTTGCTTTACGGGCAACAAAGCCACGATACCGGGGCAAGCGGCGAGACTATCCAGTTTATGCAGCCGCGCCAGGTGGAAGACGGGCGCATCATGGTAATTGCGCGACCGTTTACGGATACCGAAGGTGGTGGTGAGCTGGTGCTTATTGACACACCTCAGTACCTGGAGAATACGCAGCCAATCGCCGCGAATATCGGCGTGTTGACTGGTCCGGCGCAGGAAGATGCAACGATTAACAATGTAACGACCGTACCGGGTGAACCATCACCAGGTGGCCGCTATTTTTCGGCGTACCCGATTCAGGATGGAACTACCCGCCTGATTGTTAGCTGGAGCCAGTGTCGTTTGATCGAAATTCTCGCAGACGATGGCGACCCGGCCACAGTTGACGAGGCCATTGTGCCGTGCACCGAAGAGCGACTCGCGAACGTTCTCATCATCGATCCGAACAATGTAGTGACGCCCATTGAGGGCGACTTTATTGTCGCGCCTCCGCTTTACGGTGTGTGGATATACGACCCAAGAAACGACACGCAATTACCGATAGTTACGGGCGAGGAAGGCTTCATGTTTACTGAAGTCGTTGTAGCCGACCCGCGACCGATACCGCCAGTCATCATTGATGGCAGCAATGACTATTTACTGGATATAACGCTTGCTGATGCGGGTGAAGCAATACTCAATATTCGCAATGTCTATGACTTTGATGGCGCTATTCTTCCCGGTATTGATATTGCAGCAATGGCAGATCCTGTGCAAACGCTCGCAACGGACAGGCCTGCACGTTTCCTGCGCATCGAAAAAGCGGTGTCGATTCCCGACCCGGATCTTCGCGATATCGACAACACGGCATTCGGTATTAGTACGCTGCAAGGAATGAAGGAGATCGTAGGCTACGCGATGATCGAGCCCGATGGCTCGGTAATGACAAGAGTGCCCGCGAATGCTGCGCTCATGGTTAGTGTGCTGGATGAGAACGGGCGAAGAATTACGCAACGCCACCAGAACTGGATTTCGCTAGCCGCCGGCCAAGAGCTCACCTGTAATGGTTGTCACGATGCCAACAGCGGCGTATCGCATGGCCGCCGTGACGCGTTCGACACAGCTTATGCGGGTGCGCCCGCAGCTACAGTTGGTCTCCCGTTTCCGAACACGGACTCGCAGTGGACTGTTGGCGAGCTAGGCGAAACCATGGCTGAAGTGCGTGCTCGCATCACCTGCGCTAATGATGGTTGTTCATCCCTCGAGCCGTCCATGAACGTCATTTATCGTGACATATGGACGGCCGATCCTGCCATCGCAGCCAACAATGCGGATATCGACTACCTGTATACCGATTTGACAACAACCGCGCCGACGACACTTGCTTGCCAGCAGGACTGGCGGTGGAGTTGCCGCAGCGTGATCAACTATGAGTCCATCATTCATCCACTGTGGAGCCAGCCACGTCTCGTATTTGACGACGCCGGTGATCCGGTTCTCGACGGCTTTGGTGTGCAGCTCAATGACAATTGTCTGAACTGCCACACACCGATTGACCCTGTGAATATGGGTGCAGTTCGGGTGCCTGCGGGTCAACTGGAGTTGCAGGACGGGGCCTCACCGGATGAGGCGGATCACTTTCATGCCTATCGCGAACTGTTAGTTGCTGATAACCTTCAGGTTGTACTGAATAATGCGCTGGTTGACGTAACTCCGGTTGTTCAAGTTGCATCTCCGGCGAGTATTGCGGGCGCAAGAGCATCGAGCAATTTCTTTGACCGATTCGACGATCCTCTGGATCTACACTTCAATATCTTATCCCAAGCAGAGCGACGTCTTATCGCGGAATGGTTGGATGTCGGAGCTCAGTATTACAACAATCCCTTCGACGCTCCGGCTAATTAGAACCGTCCTGCTCGGATGTCTGCTCGCTGTCTTGCTGCAGATTATTCCGACCATGACGGCGCAGGCTGCAGACGATTTGCGCTCTGTAATCGTTGCCGATCCGTACCTCGAAATGCGCACGGGGCCGGGGCGCGGCTACCCGATATTCAATGTGGTTGATCGTGGCGAGGAGATAGATATCGTCATGCAACGCACGCAGTGGTACCTGGTCCGGGCGGCCGATGGCAAGGAAGGCTGGGTCGACCGCGCGCAGATGGAGTTGACGTTTCAACCTGACGGCGATCGGCTTAGTTTCGCCAAACCTGGTGTGGAGGAATTCACGAATGCCAGGTGGGAGGTCGGGTTGCTCACTGGCGATTTTGATGGCGCTAACATCATATCGGTGTATGGCGGATATTCGCTCAACCCCAATGTATCGGTGGAACTGTGGGGCTCGCAGATTTTGGGCAACTTCTCGAACGGATGGATGGGCAGTGTTAATGTCGTTCATGAAATCTGGCCGGAGTGGCGAGTGTCGCCGTTTTTCACACTGGGCGCCGGCGTCATTCACACCAAACCGAAATCAACGATAGTCGTAAGTCAGGATCGAACAGACGAGATAGGTCATGTAGGCGTTGGCATCCGGGCGTATGTGGCGCGACGCTTTTTGTTGCGTGCTGAATTCAAGAGCTACGTGGTTTTTACGAGCCGCGATGAGAATGAGGAAATAGAGGAATGGAAAGTCGGTTTCGCGTTCTTTTTCTGATTGTTGCCATAACCAGCCTGCCAGGTTGTGCGGCGACAAAGAATTTGTTCGGCATGGGCAGCGAGGTGGCACCGCCGCCTTCTGCCGAGGGACCCGGGCAGGTTATAGATCCGGAAGTAGCGCGCCGTGAAATCAAGGAGCCTGCGATTGATCGCGAAGACTTCGAAGTCGGCGTGTTCGTTGGCATTATGAGTATCGAGGATTTCGGCACGAACGTTGTTTATGGCGCACGTATCGCCTATCACATTACCGAGGGGTTCTTTGTCGAAGGCACGGTGGGTCAGACCGAGGCTGGGCTGACCAGTTTTGAAGTGCTTTCCGGAGGCGCCCGACTTATTACCGACAGTGAACGTCAATACACCTATTACAATCTGAATCTCGGCTACAACATTCTGCCGGGCGAAGTGTTCATCGGAGAAGGGCGTGCCTATAACACGAACCTGTACCTGGTCGCCGGGCTGGGCTCGACGCGCTTTGCCGGAGACGATCGATTCACCGTGAATGTGGGCGCAGGGTATCGGTTTCTGCTGAATGACTCGATTGCCCTGCATATCGACTTCCGCGATCACTTGTATGATATCGATCTGCTTGGTGAAGAGAAGACGGTTCACAATCTTGAATTCCATCTTGGACTCACAGTGTTCTTCTAAAGAATGGCAAAGAGGAGACAAAAGATGAATTTTTTGGCAATAGGACGCATCGTGCTGCCGCTGTTGTTGCTGGCCGGCCTGTCCGGTTGCAGCGGCATTGAGCCCTGGGTGAAGCCTTACGAACGCGACAGGCTTGCGGACCCGATTATGGCGCTCGATGGCGACCCTGTGTCTACCTCCTATATGCAGCACGTCTTTGAGTCACGCGAAGGGGCTCGTGGCGGCGAGGGAGCGGTTGGTGGCGGCTGCGGCTGCAATTAAAGATGATTCGATGTTGGTAATGGTCTGGTAATGATGTTGCGACGTTTTTCTCAGTGTGCAGTTCTGCTGACAATGTTTGGCAGCGCTCTTGCGGGCGTGTTACCTGACGATCGCGCCGACATCTTGTATCACTTGTATGACGGTGGCGGCGTCAAAATTGATGGCCCTTCGATACTGGTGCGCAAGAAAGCGGGCAAGAGCCTGTCCTTCGTCGGTAACTATTATGTTGATATGGTCAGCTCGGCATCCATCGACGTCATCACGCAGGCAAGCCCGTATACAGAAGAGCGCAAGCAGTGGTCACTGGGAATGGATTACTTGCGTGGCAATACGACAATGCGCATCGGTTATTCCAGTAGCGAAGAGTCCGACTACGATGCAAGAACCGTCAGCTTTTCCGTTAGCCAGGACATGTTTGGCGATATGACGACGTTGACGTTGAGCTACGGGCTTGGTGACGATCTCGTCCGAAAGTCCGACGATCCGACGTTTAGTCGCGACCTCGATCGGCAGACCTACGGGATAGGCCTGACGCAGATTTTCACCAGGAATCTGATCGCAACTCTTAACTTTGAAACGATCACCGACGAAGGGTTCATGAACAATCCCTATCGTTCCGTTCGCTATTTCGATGCGGGTAGTGCGATTGGCTACAGTTACGAGCTGGAGTTGTACCCGAATACGCGTACCAGCAATGCGCTTGGTCTTCGCGCGCGTTATTTTCTGCCGTACCGGGCCGCGATAGAAGGCGAGTATCGTTACTATACCGATACCTGGGATATCAAGGGCCACACCGCCTCGCTGGCCTACATACACCCGTGGCGGAAATGGACATTTACCGGTAAGTTTCGTATCCACGATCAGACGGGAGCACATTTTTACAGCGACTTGTTCCCGGGATCGGAATTCACTAACTTCCGTGGCCGCGACAAAGAGCTAAGTCCCTTGACGAGCTACACCTTCAAGGTCAAAGCTGCCTACACATTTATCGGCGAGAACGGGAGCTGGGGCTTCATCAAGAAGGGTACGGTGACGGCTTCGCTCGATATGCTGCACATCGACTACGATGATTTTTCTGATCTGACAGCGCTGGCTCCGCTAGGCTCCGAGCCGCTTTATAAACTTGATGCCGATATCCTGCAGATCTTCTTTTCTTTCTGGTACTAGGGGGGACAGTGACCCTAACTACCAGTGAAAGTTCGTGCCTCCTTAGTTAGGGTCACTGTCCCCCTAACTGCCGAGAACGGCGGTATCATGCCGGCCATCAGACCATTATCGACTCAAAATTGGCATTTCCATGATCAATTTCATCGTTGCTGCAATTGTGCTCATCGCCGCCGCAGGCGTCGTCATCTACAATCGCCTGATCCGCAGTCGCAATCGCGTAGCGAACGGTTGGAGCGACATCGATGTCCAGCTACAACGACGCCACGACCTGATCCCGCGGCTGGTAACGGCAGTCGATCAATACGCCAAATACGAACGTGCCACCCTTGAGGCGGTTACCGAGCTGCGCGCCGAAGCTATGCGAGTGGCTGATGTGCGAGCAAAAGGAAAAGTGGAGCAGAAACTCAGCGCGGGTATCGATCGCATCATTGCGCTTGCCGAAGATTATCCGGATTTGAAAGCCAACGAGAATTTCATGAAGCTGCAGGAAGAACTCGTCGAAACAGAAAACTATTTGCAATTCGCACGGCGTTACTACAACGGCTCCGTTCGGAACTACAACACGATGACCGAATCCGTGCCCAGCAATATCATCGCGGGTCAGTTTAGGTTCGAGCCAAAAGAATTTTTCCAGAAGTCATCAGATGACGCGGGCAATGTACCGCTCGTTCAATTGGGAACCATCGAATGAAGAAAGTCATTGCGTTGCTGATCCTGGCGTTACCGGCAGCCGCATATTCCGACGAACGAATCCTGAGCTTTCACAGCGATGTCCGTGTGATGACAGACGGCATGATAGAAGTCACGGAGACAATCAAGGTGCGGGCTGAAGGTCACCAAATTCGACGTGGAATCTATCGTGACTTTCCTGTGGAGTATCAGGACAAGATTGGCAATACCTATGAAATCGCCATTGACGTGATTGCTGTAACGCGCAATGACCGGCCGGAAGCGTTCCACACACACAACGCATGAGCAGACATCTGCGTACCTATTTTGGACGGTCAGACCGATTCATTGAGCATGGTGAACACACCTACACGTTTCGTTACCGTGCAAACAAAATGCTCGGATTCTTTGACGAACATGATGAGTTGTACTGGAATGTGACAGGATTCGATTGGGCGTTTCCGATCGATAAAGCAACCGCGACGGTGACGCTGGCTTTTGACGTCCCGCGCGGCGCAATTCTTGTCGAAGGCTACACCGGGCCACCGGGGTCGAAACGGCAGGACTACACTCGCCGTATGGATGAAGCAGGCAGCGTGCATTTCAGCGCCAATGACCCTCTATCCGCGGCAAATGGACTGACCATAGTCGTTGGTTGGCCGAAAGGATTTGTTGATGAACCGACCAGGTCACAGCGCATTGGCTGGGTCTTATCGGACAACCGTAACTTGCTGGCCGCAGTTGTCGGACTCGTCTTACTTTTTTCCTATTACATTCCGATCTGGCGCAAGCACGGGAAGGATCCGGAAGAAGGCGTAATCGTTACTCGATACCAGCCACCCGCTGGATTTTCTCCAGCGTCACTGCGTTACATTCGGCAGATGTACTATGACCAAAAGGTCATGACGGCAGCGGTTGTGAATCTTGCGGTAAAGGGCTATCTGCGCATTAATAATAACGACGGCACTCACTCTTTGACGATACTGGACGCGAAAGAACGCCGTCCTGAGCTGGCGCCCGGCGAACAGGAATTACTAGCGGGCATTTTTAAAGATGGCGACGACATAATTCTTGAAAATAAGAATCATGCGGTTTTGGGTGCGGCGTTGAGCGCACACAAGACCTCTCTTCAGGACGACTACAAGAAGAAATATTTCATTACGAATGGTGGACTCAATATTCCGGCGATCATGATTGTAGTGATGTCGACCTTTATTGCACTGAATTCTGGTGCCGGCCCGTCGTTTCTGGTGATTGCCACGATCATCGCGATGTTTCTAACGATGGTTTTCTTTGCAATTATCATGAAACGGCCGACGATGCGAGGGCGCAAACTGCTCGATGAGATGTTGGGCTTCAAAGACTATTTAGAGATCGCGGAGAAGGACGAGCTCAACCTGAGAAACCCGCCTGAGAAAACACCACAGCTGTTCGAGGAGTTGCTGCCGTTCGCACTGGCGTTGGGCGTGGATCAACAATGGTCCGAGCGTTTCGCGGCCGTGCTGGCGTCAATTCGAAATCCGGGCGGTGACGGCTACCGTCCGGCCTGGTACTACGGTACGTGGAATAGTCACCGGCTTTCTGAAACGACGAGCAAAATTGCCAGTGGATTAAATTCTGCACTCGGTTCGTCAGTTGTCGCGCCTGAATCATCTTCCGGTGGTGGTGGCGGTGGTTTTTCCGGTGGTGGTGGTGGCGGCGGCGGTGGTGGCGAGTGGTAACGACGAGTCTCACGCCAGGGTTACAATGACCATTTTCAACGGACGGACAATTTACGAATGAACCCGAACATCCATCGCCTGCGACCAACCCGGCCGGACGCAATTCCCAATATCATCTTCGCTTTACTAATCATCAACGGACTGGTATTCGCTTTACAACAGTTCGCCCCGAGCGTGATGCTGAAGTGGTTCGCGTTATGGCCTGTCCAGTCCGCCTATTTCATGCCCTGGCAAATTGTGACCTACGGTTTCATGCACAGCCAAACGACGTTGATGCATATCATCTTCAATATGCTGATGCTGTGGATGTTCGGGCGCGATCTCGAGCGCCTGATGGGGCCGCAACGATTCCTTACGTATTACATGACCTGTGTAATAGGCGCGGGCATAGTGCAGTTATTGGTCGGTGTGTATCAGGGCGGTGGTGTTCCGACCTTGGGCGCGTCAGGCGGTGTGTTCGGAATTCTGCTTGCCTACGGCATGCATTTCCCGAACAGAACACTCATGCTGATTTTCCCCCCGATTCCGATGAAGGCGAAGTATTTCGTCATCATGCTGGGCTTGTTCGAATTGACTATCGGTTTGAGCGGTGTCAGGAACGGCATCGCGAACTTTGCGCATCTCGGTGGCATGCTCTTCGGCTTCATGCTGATTCGCCACTGGGCTCGTGGTCGTGTGCGTTAGGCCATGAACAGTCTGGGCGTACTGGTATTGGCAACAGCGGTCCTCGTGATGATTCCGGGGCCGAATGTCGCACTCATTGTTGCCAACAGCCTGCGCTACGGCATACGCATGGGGGTGATGACGGTGGTGGGCACGACGGCAGGTGTCGCTGCCCAGCTCGCCCTGGTGGTTATTGGGCTGGCGGCGGTCGTTGAATTTGCGGCAGATACGCTGGTCTGGATCCGGTGGGCAGGCGTTGTCTATCTTGTCTGGCTCGGGATTCGCATGTGGCGCGAGCCAGTAGCCGAAAGCCAGGAAGTAGAGGCGGCACCGGCGATGTTCTGTCGTGGCTGCTTGCTCGCCGTGCTCAACCCCAAGATACTACTGTTCAATGCGGCTTTCGTGCCGCAGTTCGTCGGTGATGGATCGACAGCACAATTTGCACTGGTTGCAACGGTTTTTGTTGGCGTCCTGTTCGTGGGTGATGTGCTTTGGGCGCTGTTCGCGAACTCGGCCAGGCAGCTGCTCAGGCGCAACGCTCTGTGGCGAAATCGCATCACGGGTATTTTTCTTGCAGCAGCAGGCATTGGACTCGCGTTCTCTCGTCGTTAAAACGCAACGAACGTTGGTGCTGGCGCATCTAACTGACATCTTTTCCAGGGGATTATCATGACCATCAAACGTAGAGACTTCCTCAGCACGGTCGCGGCGGGCAGCGCCGTCGTTACGATGCCGGGATTTCTGGCCGGTTGCGGCGTACAAAGCGCGAGGGCCATTGCCCGCCAAGCACCGCAAAATCCGTTCATGGAATGGTTTGGTGTCGATCAGGCGACGGTAGCGCGCGTCATGTCTGAACTGACTGCCAGGGGCGCTGATGCGGCAGATGTGTACTTCCAGCACTCGCGCAGCAACAGGCTGACGCTTGAAGACGGCATCGTCAGCAGCGCTAATTCCGGCATTCAGCAAGGTGTCGGCCTGCGCGTGGTCATTGGCGAGCAAACAGGCTATGCGTTTACCGAGGATCTGACCTTGCCGTCGATGCTTGCCGCTGCGCGCACCGCTTCGGCAATTGCGTCGCGCAGCCGGGTGGTTGGGCCACAGTCATTCAATCCGTCCTCCAGCGGCGACTTGTATACGACGACAGTGCCGTGGGCCGATGTCGGTATCGACCAGAAGCTGCCGATCCTGAAAATGGTAGAGGCGAAGGCGAAGGTCAGGGATCCAGCGATCGAGAAAGTCGCGGTTTATTGGTCCGATGGTGACGATCGCATCATGATCGCGACCCTCGATGGCAAGTTGGTATTGGACCAGCGCCCCATGACACGTCTGACCGTAGTCGTGACAGCGAAAAAGGGTGACGAGACCCAGACCGGGTATTCCAACATCGCAGCACGTGAGGAGTTCTCCTGGTACACCGAGGAGCGGCTCAGCAAGATGGTCGACGAAGCTGTTGATCGTACTCTGATTCAATTCGAGGCAACGCGGCCGCCGGCGGGCGAAATGCCAGTCATCCTGGCGGCCGGTGCTAGCGGCATCTTATTGCACGAGGCCATCGGTCATGGCATGGAGGCCGACTTCAATCGCAAGGGCACGAGCATCTATTCCGACATGATGGGCAAGAAGGTTGCCGAGTCTTTTGTCACCATAGTGGACCAGGCGAATATCCCGCGCGAGCGAGGGGCGCTGAATTACGACGACGAGGGCAACAAGGCAGGGCGAACCGTCATGGTTGAGAACGGTATCCTGAGGTCTTACCTGCACGATCAGATCAGCGCACGGCAATACGATTTGCAACCGACAGGGTCAGGGCGACGCGAGTCCTACCGTTTCGCACCGATGCCACGCATGACCTGCACATTCATGGAGGACGGACCGCATACGAAAGACGAGATCATCGCGGCAGTCGACCATGGAATCATTTGTGAGACCTATACCAATGGGCAGGTGCAAATTGGCGCAGGCGACTACACGTTCTACGTGAAGAACGGCTGGCTGGTAGAGAAGGGTAAGGTCACGGCACCGATCAAGGACGTGAATATTATCGGCAACGGACCTGAATCGCTCAAGCGGATCACGATGGTCGCGAATGATGCCCGCCTTGATACCGGTGGCTGGACGTGTGGCAAAAACGGCCAGAGGGTGCCTGTCTCGCAGGGTATTCCAACTGTGCTTGTCTCCAAGATGACCGTGGGAGGCGAAAATGTTGGCTAATTTGAAAAGTTTGGCGCAGCAGGTCGTGGATCTCGCCAAGGGGGCCGGTGCCAGTGACGTTTGGGCCACGGTGAGCAATAGTCGCGACGTCGAATTCGAATTTCGCGATGGTGCGCTGGAAAAAGTGAAAGATACGACCGCGCGCGGGCTCAATATCAAGGTCTTCTCCAATGGTCGTTATTCAACACACCAGACGACGGACCTGAACATGGATCGCCTCGCAGGTTTTGTGGCTGAGGCAGTTGCTATCACGCGGGCGTTGGAACCAGACGAGTTTCGCCAGATAACTCCGCAAGAATTGTTCAAAAACAGGCCCAGCGATGATCTCGACCTGGTGGATACGCATGTTGGTGAATTGAGTCGTGAGCAACGCATGGCATGGTGTCGCGAAATGGACGCAGTGGCGACAAGCCATGAGCGCGTTATTTCTGCCACGACCGGCGTTTACGATGGCACGAGCCGGTCCGCATCGGCCAGCAGTAATGGCTTCGTGGGCAGCAGCGAGTCAACGTATTGCTGGTACGGCTCGAAGATTACGTTGAAGGACAAGGGCGATCGCAGGGCGTCGGACGGATTTTTTGCCGGTGGTGCTCATGTTGAGACTTTGCCACCTGCTGATGTGGTCGCTCGCACAGCATTGGAACGAGCTCTGGCGCGACTCGATTCCGAGAAAGGGCCGACGCTCAAGACAACAATGGTTGTTGACGCACGTAGCGCCGCTTCCCTGATTGGCCGACTGCTGCGACCAGCGAGCGCACGTCGGGTGCAGCAAGGTCAGTCGTACTGGGCGCCGCTGATCGGGGAAAAGGCATTCAGTGACAAACTAAACATCGTCGACGATCCGCTCATTCAGCGCGGACTGAATTCCCGCCTCTATGATGGCGAAGGAATTTCGGCCAGGGTGATACCAATCATTGAAGAAGGTGTGATCAGCAATATATACGTCGACACCTATTACGGCCGCAAAGCGAACATGACGCCAACCACGGGCTCATCGTCGAACAGACGTATTGGCACGGGTGACCAGTCGCTGGAAGAGTTGCTTGGCGCTGTCGGCGAGGGTGTTTACGTGACGTCGTGGCTGGGCGGCAATGCGGACAACACGACGGGTGATTTCTCACTCGGGTTGCGTGGCCACATGATTGAGAACGGTCAGATTGGCCGGCCGGTCAGCGAAATGAATGTCACGGGCAATTTACGTGATTTGTTCAGTCGCCTGGAGATGGTGGGCAACGACGTTTACCCGTATTCGTCAACGCTGTCGCCGTCGCTGGTGTTCGCCGACGTCGATTTTTCGGGCGTCTAGGCCGAAAGGCCGCCGTCGATCGGAACGGTGGTTCCGGTGATGTGGCTAGCCGCATCGCTGGCGAGAAATAGCACAAGTGCGGCGATTTCTTCCGGCGTCGCGATGCGTCCGTTAGGGCTATGGTCTGCAATCTGCTGCAGTAACTCATCGACGTCATTGTCTGCATCCGCTGCGGCCGCGGCGAGCATAGGTGTATCGACGCCGCCCGGGCAGACGGCATTAACGCGCACTCCGTCAGGGGCTGTGTCCCTGGCCATCGCCCTGGTAAGCATGTTGAGGGCCCCCTTGCTGGTGCAATACGCGACCGCTCGTTGACCGGCCTGCAGACCCCAGTTTGATGACAAATTAACGATACTGCCCTGACTCTCTTGCAAGTGTGGAAGCGCCGCGCGGCTCAGGTAGAATGGCACGTCGAGATTGATCGCCATGGTATCGCGCCAGTCATCGTCGCTGGTTTCGACGGCGTCGCCGCGCAGCAGAATGCCGGCGCAATTCACAAGACAATCAAGACGGCCGAATTCATCGATCGTGTCGGCGACGAGTTCGTCGCATTCCTCAGACTCCCTGAGCTCGCCTGACCAGATGGCCAGGCTGTCCGACACGTCCGCGACCTCTTCCAGGCGACCTTCATCGCGGCCGGCAGCCATGACTTCCCAGCCCGCATCGGCAAAGCTGATGGCGATGGCTGCGCCAATACCCGAACTGGCACCAGTAACTAGGGCTACGCTCATTATCTTCCCCGGCGAGCTATATCGTGTTATCCAGTGTATCCCATGACGTCAATCGATATGAACGCGGATCTCGGTGAGGGCGATCCCTGCGACGCCGAATTACTGACGATAGTCAGTAGCTGCAACATCGCTTGCGGAGGGCATGCGGGCGATGAGTCGAGTATGCGCGCGACAATCGTTGCCGCCATCGCGAACGATGTGGCCGTCGGTGCCCACCCATCTTATCCGGACCGGGAAGGATTCGGTCGTAAGAGTCGTTTTCTCGACGGACCAGAGTTGTTGTCGTCGCTTGTTGAACAGATTTCCGCCCTGCGTGAAATTGGCGCGCAGGAGGGCGTGACGATTACGCATGTGAAACCGCATGGTGCGTTGTACAACGATGCGGTCAGCAACAGCGCGCTCGCGGATACCTTGGTCGAAGCGAGCAAAGAAGCGGTGCCAGGTGCGGCGTTCGTGGGAGCGCCAGGCAGCGAGCTTGAGAAAGCAGCGGCCCGACAAGCGCTGCGCTTCGTTGCCGAAGCGTTCGTTGATCGCGCGTATCTGGACAATGGACAGCTCGTGCCGAGGTCTGAGGCGGGTGCCGTCCATGACAGCATCGAGACAATTGCGGCACAAGCCGTCTCGCTGGCGTTGCGTCAAGAAGTTCAGACGCACAGCGGTGCGATCATCAACGTGGCGGCCGAGACTTTATGTATTCACAGCGACACAGCCGGTGCGGTGGATGCCGCTCGAGCGGTCCGAGAGGCATTGGAACAACGAGGAGTGCATGTTCGTGCAGTCTGCAGGCGATGATCTGATCAGCATATCCGTTGCGAACCCCCGCGAGGCGCAGGACTTTGCGCTACGACTGCGAGAATCTCAGGCGTATCTTGAAGTGGTGGCCGGACTTGACTCTGTTGTCGTGCAATTCGATATCGCAAGCCAAGACCGGAATGAGATGGAAAAACGAATCGCCGAAGTTATTGCGCAGCCGGGTAATTTGCGCACATCATCGCAACCTGTCGTGGAAATTCCGGTGTGTTATGGCGGCGAGGAAGGGCCGGATCTTGAGAGTGTCTGCGAGCAGCTCGAAATGACGCAAGAGGAATTCATCGCGCTGCATTCGGGGCGCGAATACCAGGTGGACCTGGCTGGTTTTACGCCCGGGTTTGCCTATATCGGCGGGTTGGATAAACAACTCAATGTGTCGCGCCGGCAAGAACCGCGGGTATGTGTGCCTGCGGGATCTGTCGGCATCGCGGGCGGCATGACCGGGCTGTATGCGTTGCAGGGGCCGGGAGGCTGGCCGCTGATCGGCCGGACGTCCTTTATCCTCTTCGACGCAGCTGCAGATGATCCGTTTGTGCTCGTCCCTGGTTCGAAAGTCGTATTCGTCCCAGTGGCGGCGATGTGACGATTCAAGTACTGAATCCGGGCTTGCAGACCACGATTCAGGCGACGCCACGAATCGGCATGCGTCATCTCGGCGTGCCTGCGAGCGGGGCGGCGGACCCGTTGTCGATGGCGCTGGCGAACAGGCTTGTTGGCAACGATCTGTTGGCGCCTGCGCTTGAAGTCCTGCTGGCAGGAATGAGTTTTCGCGCTGAAGTGATGATGCAAATAGCCATTACGGGCGCGACGGCCAGTTGCACAGTGAATGGCGAAATCGCACAACTGTATGCGACTCTGCGGCTGGCGCCCGGCGATGAGGTACACGTTGGACCCGCAGAAAAGGGTGTTCGAAGTTACGTCGCGTTCGCAGGTGGCCTGCAGGCGGACGAAGTATTCGGCTCGCAATCGACCTACCTGCCGGCCGGATTTGCCGGGTTCGAGGGCCGGGCCTTGCAGAAGGGCGACCATCTCGATCTTGCCGAGGCGGACCATACTGTCGAAATGTTGCAGACCCCTGCGAAGTTTCAACCTCCCATGACGGACTCGTGGACGATCAGGGTCGGGCGTGCGTCGGAAACGGATTTGCTCCAGGAGGCAGATCAGCTTTTTGCAGCCAGATTCACGATTGGCAATCGCAGCGACCGTATGGGCCTTAGATTGGAAGGAGAGAAGTTCGACATTCGCTCGGACGGGCGCATGCCCAGTGCGCCGGTATTTCCCGGGACGATTCAATGCCCCGAAGACGGTGAGCTATTCGTGCTCGCGGTCGATGCCGGGACGACGGGTGGATATCCACGCGTTGCGAAGGTTGCACGACTGGATTTGCACGTACTTGGCCAGCTGCGGCCGGGTAATCAGCTGATGTTAATCGAGCGCAGGGATGCTGACGCTAAATCCGAGTTACGTGAGAAGCACAATTATTGGGGTGCCTGGTTGCCCGGCCCCGAACGAATCATTTAGTCGTCCTCGGCATTTAGTTCAGGATCTAAGTCCCCATGCAAAACCGCCAGAATCGGATCTTGGAACTAGCCACCAACCGCCACAGGATCGCCGTCATCGAGGTTTTTTTATTGACTGCCCCAACGGGGCGAAAGTCAATGTCAGAAAAGTGGTGGGCCCGCCAGGACTCGAACCTGGGACCAAGGGATTCACTTTACCCATCCGTTTCTGAATGGAGCGGACTATCTCATCACCCTCAACCGAATTGTTAGGGGCGGGACGCTCTAGCCTGTAATCAAGGACACTGAAGTCCTCAGGTAGTCTCTGCACCTTCCGCGAGTGTACTCGCGGCTTGGCTCAGGATTGCCATCAGCCGAACTGCTAAGGTTTCCCTGAATTCATCCCGTTCATTTTGTGCCTTTCGGCACAAACGCACCATTTGTGATGAGTCCCCTGCTCTAACCAACTGAGCTACAGGCCCACGTAAGGTGCGGCATTCTAGCAGAAAAACCAGCGAAGTAGCGACGAGAAAACAGGCAGCGAAAGTACTGCTCAATGGTGTGCAGGAATACGGACACGAACACAAGAAAGCCGGGCACTGCCCGGCCTTTCCTGGCTAAGATTTGAAACCTAGTCTTCCAGCAAGAAGCTCCGCAACTGGTCCGAGCGAGTCGGGTGGCGCAGCTTACGCAGAGCTTTCGCCTCTATTTGACGAATACGTTCACGTGTGACGTCGAATTGCTTGCCGACCTCTTCCAGTGTGTGGTCAGTATTCATGTCAATGCCGAAACGCATGCGCAGGACCTTTGCCTCGCGCGGTGTGAGTCCGGCGAGCACTGAGTGTGTGGTTTCTTTCAATCCGGAAGTCGTTGCCGAGTCAACAGGCGAGTGCACCGTCTGATCTTCGATGAAATCACCCAGGTGTGAGTCTTCGTCATCGCCGATCGGCGTTTCCATGGAGATAGGCTCTTTCGCGATCTTGAGAACCTTGCGAACTTTGTCCTCGGGCATTTCCATACGCTCGGCGAGTTCATCGGGCAGTGGTTCGCGACCCATCTCCTGCAACATCTGGCGCGAGATGCGATTCAATTTGTTGATCGTCTCGATCATGTGCACCGGAATGCGGATGGTGCGTGCCTGATCGGCAATCGAGCGCGTGATGGCCTGGCGAATCCACCAGGTCGCATACGTCGAGAACTTGTAACCGCGGCGATACTCGAACTTGTCGACCGCTTTCATCAGGCCGATGTTGCCCTCCTGAATGAGATCCAGGAACTGCAGGCCCCGATTCGTGTATTTCTTCGCGATTGAAATGACAAGACGCAAGTTTGCTTCAACCATTTCCTTTTTCGCGCGCCGCGCCTTCGCTTCACCGATCGACATCTGGCGATTGATTTCTTTAATTTGAGCAATACTCAGACGCGTTGCCACCTCGACAGCAATAAGCTTGCGTTGTGCTCGCAAAATATCGCCTCTGAGTTTGGCAAGAATGGATGAGTGCTTGCGCTTGGCGCGTATATGCTTCTCGATCCAGTTCAGGTCGGTTTCGCTTTTCGGAAAGCTTGATAGAAAATCCTTGCGCGGCATTCCGGCGTCGCGAACACAGATCTGCATGACCAGGCGTTCCTGGTTGCGAATGATCGAGACGACGTCGCGCAGATTACGAACCAGGGCGTCAAACAATTTCGGCGCGAGCTTGAGTTCCATGATCTGGTCGGCCATTTCGCCCAGTGCCTTAATTGTTTTCTTGTCCTTGAAGCCATTCCGATCCAGGTACTTCATGCCGCGCTTGAAGTGACGACGAATCACTCTGACGCGAGCTTTTACTTCGTCCGGATCCGGGCCAGTGTCGATGACTTCGTCATCATCGTCGTCAGTCTTCGGCGCAGGCGGTTTGATTTCATCGGGCGCGTTCGGATCGATAAAGCCGACCACGAAATCTTGCATACGTGTTTCGCCCCCGAGTACACGATCCGCAACTTCCAGCAGCGCTTCATCTGTGGGCGGGAAGTGGACCATGTGGTATTTGACTTGATTGAGACCATCCTCGATGCGCTTGGCGATTTCGATTTCGCCCTGACGCGTCAGGAGTTCGACTGTGCCCATTTCGCGCATGTACATACGGACCGGGTCGGTCGTGCGGCCGAATTCGGCGTCGACACTCGCGAGTGCGGCTTCCGCTTCTTCGGCTCCGTCATCATCCGTCGCAGTGGCATCAGTCAGAATCAACGACTCAGCATCCGGTGCCTTTTCGTGCACTGCGATGCCCATGTCGTTAATCATGTTAACGATGTCTTCAATTTGATCCGGGTCGACGATGTCGTTCGGCAAGTGATCATTGACCTCTGCATAGGTCAGGTAGCCTTGTTCCTTGCCGCGGGCAATTAATTCTTTGAGTTGTTGAGTCGGTCTGCTCCCGCCAACCACTGCGCGTTTTTCTATCAAGACAAAATCCCTACATGTAAAAGATACAAACGATTAATATTACTCTTTTGATAGTGCACAATCTATAACTCTTTCATTGGGTTAGCGGTTAATTCAGCTGCCGTAACTCGGATAATTCGTCATCCGTAAGGCTGTTAACTCGTTGTTTTTCAATCAAAAACGAAATTCTGTCCTTGCGACCGGCCGTGGCCAGCTGCGTGAGGCAATCGGCGAGCTCTGCGGCCGGGTCAAAATCCTCGTCACTGGGCACATCCATTGCGGCGAGCTTTCCCAGATGCCGGCCTTGGTCGTCGTGCCGCCAGCGCTCCAGCAGTCCTGCCGTCGTTATATTGGGTTCGGCCTGTACGATCTCAATGAGTGCTGCCAATAAATCCACTCCAGGTCGCTTTAGGTCACCAAGCTTCCCCACATCCAAGTCCTGCCCGGCCTCCGGGTGGTTAAGGACGAGTGTTATCGCCCGGCGCACGACTGAGGGGCTGCCTGCCACCAAGGTCTGCTGCCGTATTCGCACTGCCGACGGCCTGCGCTTGCGGCCCGTTTCGCCGGCCGAACTTCCATCTTTCAGCAAACCGTCGAGCTTCGCCGCTGTCAGGCCTACCGCTTCGGCCAGGCTTTCGACCAGCAATTCCCTGTATATGCCGGCCGGAATCGTGTTGATGAGCGGTGCAGCCAGTTCTGCCAGCCGCGCACGCCCGTCTACAGTTTTCATATCGACCTGACTGGTCAACTCTTCAATCAGGAATTCGGACAATGCCAGCCCTTCGTCCATGATTTTTATAAAGGTGTCGGCCCCATGCTCGTTGACGTATGAATCCGGGTCGTGGCCATCGGGCAGGAACACGAATCGAATCTGACGACCTTCGCGGACCTGGGGCAGTGCGTTTTCCAACGCACGCCAGGCAGCCTTCTTGCCCGCCCGGTCGCCATCAAATGCAAAATATACATTTTCGGTAAGACGAAACAGGCGGTTCAGATGCTCGCTTGTCGTCGCCGTTCCCAGCGTTGCCACCGAAAAATCAATGCCGTGGCGGGCCAGCGCTACCGCGTCCATGTAGCCTTCAACTACGACCAGCCGCTCGATGTTGCGCAGAGCCTGGCGTGCCTCATAAAGACCGTACAGTTCGCGGCCTTTATGAAACAAGACTGTTTCTGGCGAATTCAGATATTTTGGCTCGTCATCGCCCGTGACTCGACCACCGAAACCAATGGTTCGGCCACGAGCATCACGGATCGGGAACATGATTCGGTCGCGGAAGCGATCGTAGTGCTTGCCATTGTCCTTACGAATAATCAGGCCGGTGGCCAGCAGTTTTTCGATCGCCTCATCAGATTTTCCAAACTTATCAAGCACATTGCTCCAGCCTTCCGGGGCGTAGCCGATACCGAAGCGCTTCGCCGTTGGTCCATCAATGCCACGATTCTTCACGTATTCGACCGCAGCAGGTGCGTCTTTGAGGCATGACTGCCAGTGTCGTGCGACGCTGTCCATCAACGAAAAAAGTTCGTCGTAGTGGCGCGCCGGCTGGTCGCTTTCGTTGCGTGGAACCTCAACGCCCATCGAGCTTGCAAGGGATTCAATCGCTTCAACGAAGCTCATGTGATCGAATTCCATCAGGAAGCCGATCGCAGTGCCATGCGCGCCACAGCCAAAACAGTGGTAGAAACCTTTGCCCGGACTGACTGTGAAAGACGGTGTTTTCTCGCCGTGAAAAGGGCAGCAGGCTTTGAATTCGCGACCAGCCTTCTTGAGTGGCACGCGTCGGCCAACAACTTCAACGATGTCTGCTCTTGCGATCAGATCGTCGATAAAATCCTGAGGTATTAATCCGGCCATAATTTGTAAACGCTGAACGGTCGGTGCCGGGTCTAAAAGTTTACAGTCTAGATTATAGTGCGTTCAAGCGCTCTTTCACGGTAGCACTGACGGCGCCCATGTCAGCACGACCGGCAGCCTTGGCTTTGATCTGCCCCATTACTTTGCCCATGTCGCGGATGCTCTTGGCATTGGTTGCTGCTATGACATCGTTCACCATTGTGGCGATTTCATCGGCGGAGAGCTGCTCCGGAAGATAGCCTTCGATAACGACGATTTCGGCTTGCTCGATCGCAGAGAGGTCTTTGCGCTCGCCTTTGTCGAACTGTTCGATCGAATCATGACGCTGTTTGACCATCTTGCTGAGTACAGCGAGGATCGCCGTGTTATCGAGTTCCTGGCGTGTGTCGACTTCAATTTGCTTGATAGCAGCGAGGATGAGGCGCACCACTTTCAGCCGGTCCTTATCACCAGCCTTCATGGCGGTCTTCATGTCTTCTACGATTTGGTCTTTGAGGGACATCGGGGCAACCCCGTGAAGAGGATCGGGCTCGACTTAGTAAAGACGCTTGCGCTTGGCATCTTCGCGCGACAGGCGCTTCAGATGTCGCTTGACGGCCGCGGCTTTCTTGCGCTTGCGTTCCTGCGTCGGCTTCTCGTAGTACTCGCGACGACGAAGCTCGGTCAGGATTCCAGCCTTTTCACAGGCACGCTTGAAGCGCCGCAGGGCAGCGTCAAAATACTCGTTCTCTTTTACGCGAACGCTTGGCATTGTTCAGGTATTCCGTCCAGACATAAATAAACCCGGCACATGGCCGGGACCGAGCCGCGTATGATAACGCCGCATTTGACGGTTTGCAAAGGGATCGGTGTATGATCCGCCGCCTATGATCATTCTCGGCATCGAAACCAGCTGTGACGAGACCGGTGTGGCGCTGTATTGCACTGATCGGGGCCTTATTGCGCATCGTTTGCACAGCCAGGTCGACCTGCATGCGGTCTATGGCGGTGTGGTACCGGAAATCGCCTCCAGGGACCATATTCGCATGCTCCTGCCCCTTATTCAGCAGATACTGAATGACACCGGGCTGCAGAAACCCGACGCGATAGCGTATACGGCCGGGCCGGGACTTGTTGGCGCCCTCATGGTCGGAAGCGGCATGGCAAATGGCTTGGGGCTGGCCTGGAACTGCCCGGTCATCCCGATTCACCACATGGAGGGTCATCTGCTGGCCCCGATGCTCGAGGATGAGCCGCCCGAATATCCTTTTCTCGCGCTCCTGGTGTCTGGCGGTCATACGATGCTCATCGCCGTTGCAGCCCTCGGTGACTACAACTTGCTCGGCACAACGCTGGATGACGCGGTCGGCGAAGCGTTCGACAAGACGGCCAAGCTTTTGGGTCTTGGCTATCCCGGCGGGCCTGCTTTGGCTGCCCTGGCCGAGACTGGCGACGATCAGGCGTATGCGTTTCCGCGCCCAATGCTGAACAAGCCGGGTCTGGATTTCAGTTTTAGCGGTCTGAAGACCGCCGTCATGCTTGAGGTAAAGAAAGTCGAGGCGGCTGGAGATATTGAATCCCGCCGTGCGGACCTCGCCGCGTCGTTTCAACGCGCTGCCGTGGACACTCTGGTTGGCAAGGCGATTCGAGCCGCGCAGGAGCAGAAGCTTGAACGCATAGTCGTCGCCGGGGGCGTCGGTGCGAACCAATTGCTGCGCACAGAACTCGCCGCGCGATTTGATGGCAAGGTTTATTACCCTCGACTCGAGTTTTGTACGGACAATGGCGCGATGATCGCCGTCGCTGGAGCGCAGCGACTAGCGGAAGCTGGCGACGCAGGTGAGATCAGGGCCCATGCACGATGGTCGTTGGATACGCTTGACGTGCCGTCAGCGGCTTGAAGGGACGACGAAGGACATGGACAAGATTTTTCTCAGCGAACTCAAAATAGTCACCGTCATTGGACTATGGGAATGGGAGCGGCGGATTCGGCAGACTGTTGTTGTCGATTTGGAAATGAGTGCCGACATCGCGAAAGCGGCAGCGACCGATGATGTTGCGGACACGCTCAACTACAAGTCCGTCGCCAAGCGAGTTCAGGAATTCGTATCAGACTCGAGTTTTAAGCTCGTTGAGACGCTGGCGGAGAATATCGCGGCGATTATTCGAGACGAGTTTGATGTGGCGTGGGTGCAAGTCCGCGTCAATAAACCGGGTGCCATTCGTGGCTCACGGGATGTGGGCGTCGTCATAGAGCGGGGCGAACGGCCCAAGTAGGTTCGTGTCCTCGTAATCAGCATGGCCAACATTTATCTCGGGCTTGGTAGCAATATATCGCCTGAAGAAAATCTGCGAATCGGCGTGTCGGAATTGCGACGTCGTTATGGCGATCTGCAGGTCTCTGCCGTTTACAAGAGTACGGCGTACGGCTTCGACGGCGATGACTTTCTGAATGTCGTCGTCCAGCTTCGCTCAGAAAAGTCCATGCACACTATCTGCGAGGAGATAGAGCTTATACATAATCTCGCAGGCCGCGAGAACCGAGGCAGTAAGTGGGAGGCGCGTTCTCTGGATATCGATATATTGCTTTACAATGATCTGGTCATGGATGATGGGGCCGTGCGGGTGCCACGATGCGACATACTGGAATACAGTTTTGTGTTGCGGCCTCTGGCCGAACTGGCACCCGACCTGGTGCATCCCGTGACGGGTATCACCATGCTTTCGCATTGGCAGCAATTTGATGCGGCGAGTCACCCACTGGAGGTTTTCAGCGTTGATTTATAAAGCAGATATCATGCGCGGACTACTGAGCATTTTTGTTGTTATCGGTCTGGCTGCCTGTAGCAGTAGCGACGGCGACTCGGGGCCGCCGCAAACGGGCACCGACGCATGCGACGTTGCTGGTCAAAAGCAATTTGTCCTGGACAACATGTATGCGTGGTACTTGTGGAACGATTTGTTGCCCGAATCAGTCAATATCGATGACTACGCATCTGCGGAAGACTTTCTGGCTTACCTGAGCTCTTTTCAACCGTTGGATCACTTCAGCTTCATCAATTCTGCAGAAGCGGATGCGCAGTTTTTTGGCGAGGGAAAATACGAAGGATTCGGCTTCAGTAGCCGGTTTCTGGCTGCGGATGACCTGCGCCTGACACGCGTATTCACTATCAGCCCGGCATTTGACGCAGGGCTTCTTCGAGGGCACCGAATTCTCAGTCTCGACGGGCGGAGTATTGCCGAAATTCAGGCGAATGAGGGTGTTGGTGCCGTTCTCAACAATCCAACCGTCACGTTCGAGATGCTTGATCTCGACAACAACCCACCTTACTTTCGTACGATCACCCAGGCCATCGTCACGATTGCCCCAGTACCGCAATGGCGCATTATCGACGCCGGCGACGGTCGAAATGTTGGCTATATGGAATTTGCCACGTTCATCAGCACCGCCGACCCGGTGTTTGACGCTGTGTTTTCGGCTTTCGCTGTCGCGAATGTCAGCGAAGTCATTATCGACCTGCGCTATAACGGCGGCGGCCTGGTACGTACGGCTGAGCTGCTGGGCGATTACCTGGGCGGGTTCGTGGCAGAAAACCTCATTTTCTCGAAGACTGAATTCAATGCCGATCGTGCTGCCGTGAACAACAGCACGGAATTTTTCGAACGGCTTGGAAATTCGATTAACCTTTCGCAACTTGTCATTGTGGCGACTCAGGGGACGGCGTCAGCGAGCGAACTTGTGACCAACAGCATGATGCCGCATGTGGACGTTTCTATTGTTGGTGACCGGACGTTCGGCAAGCCGGTTGGCCAGATCGGCCTCACGTTCTGCGACAAGATATTGCGGCCCACGTCATTTCAAACTGTAAACGCGAATGATGAGGGCGATTATTTCGACGGCTTGCCGGTGGACTGCACGGCGCCGGACGACCTCAGTATTCTCGTTGGCGAAGATGCGGATCCCAATATGATCGCGGCGATGGAATTATTGAGTACAGGCGCTTGCCCGGTTGCCGCAGTACCGGGTGGGCAATTCAAAGTCAGTAGCGAACGCGCCGTTCGTCAGCGGGACAGGCGTGGCCCGCCTGAGCGCGAATTCGCCGACGCCTACTAGCTCAGATAGGGGGACAGTGACCCTAACTGTCAATACAGAAACTACTGAACTCTCAGTTAGGGTCACTGTCCCCCTGGTTAGGGTCACTGTCCCCCTATCTGCCCCAGTTACCAGCCGGTCGAGCGGCCGCCATCGACAGCGATGATCTGTCCCGTGACATAGGTTGCATCGCGCAGGAGATAGATCACGCACGCGGCGATGTCTTCTGGTTCACCTGTGCGCTGCAATGGAATTTGCTGCAAGATTGTTTGTTGGATTTTGTCCGTCATTCCGTCTTCGGGCCAGAGAATGGCTCCTGGCGAAACCCCGTTCACCCTCACATCGGGTGCCAGGTCCCTGGCCAATGAGCGCGTCAGCATCGCAAGCCCGGCTTTGGCGGATCCGTAGACGGCATGATTTCGCAACGGACGTTGCGAGTGAATGTCGACAATATTCACTATTGAACCGCCGCATTTTTGTAGATGTGGCGCCGCGGCCTGCGACAGAAAAAGCGGGGCTTTGAGATTTGTGCCAATTAGCTCGTCCCATTGCTCTTCCGTGATGTTGCCGACGGGTGTGGGGTAAAAGCTCGACGCATTGTTGATCAGGCCGTCCAGGCGATTACCCCATGCGACGACAGACTCAATGAGTCTGATCAGACCAGAGGTATTTTGCAGGTCGCTCTGAAACGTCTTTGCCGAGTCTTCGCGAACCCCATTGAGACCTGCGGCCAGCAATTCGGCATCTTCGGCTGAGCCGCGGTAATGAATGGCGACGCGCGCGCCGTTTTCGTGAAGGCGTGTCACAATAGCGGCCCCTATGCGCCGGGCTGCACCGGTAACAAGAAAGATTTTGCTGTCGAGTGTCGGTTGTGGCATGGGATCATTCTTAAAGACTTTGTCGCACACATGCAATACGAACAGACGCCATCTTTGCCCATTCCCGATGAATCCAGTGCCGCGCACAGTGCCCGCGTCGCCGATCATATTCGCGACAGCATTCGCTCGGCTGGCGGACAGATCAGTTTCGCCGAGTTCATGCATGAGGCGCTGTACGCGCCCGGGCTGGGATATTACAGCGCCGGTGCAACGAAGTTCGGTGCCGATGGCGATTTCATAACGGCGCCCGAAGTGTCCACAGTGTATGGGAATGTAGTTGCGCGTCAGTGTGCAGAGGTTCTTGCTGGCATCGATGCTGGTGGCGTGCTGGAGTTTGGTGCCGGCACCGGCAAACTTGCCGCAGATATGTTGCAAGCGTTTGCTCGTCTGGGAGCTATGCCAACGGCGTATAAGATCCTGGAAGTCTCAGCGGATCTGCGCGAGCGCCAGGAGTCGCTGCTGCGGCGCGAGGTTCCGCAATTTGTCGACAAGGTCAGCTGGCTGACTGACATGCCCGAGAATCATCGTGGCGTCATTGTCGCCAATGAGGTGCTTGATGCTCTGCCGGTCGAACGCTTTGTACGCCGTAGCGACGCAATATTTCAGCTCGGTGTCGGGTTGCAGAATAACGAATTCGTACCTGTCGAGAGGCCGGCAGCAGCGTTGCTTGCAGCGGCCGTCGCGGACATTGAAGCGGACATGGGCGCCAGGTTCGCCGATGGATTCGTTTCCGAAGTGTCGCTGGCGGTGCCAGCCTGGATTGCTGATATTGGCGACTGCTTACGGCGGGGCGTGGCGTTTCTTTTCGACTATGGATTATCGCGCCGCGAGTATTACGCACCGGATCGATCGGACGGATGGCTGCGATGCCATTTCAGACACCATGCGCACAACGACCCGTATATCTATCCCGGCATCCAGGACATCACGACCTGGGTCGATTTTTCCGCCGTGGCCGGTGCTGCGGTGTCAAATGGATTGGACATAGTCGGCTATGTCACGCAGTCACAATTCCTCACGGGCGGCGGGCTGAACGTCGAGATGGAGAATTTCGCGGCGCTGCCATTGCCACAGCAGCTTGAATTGTCCAGCCAGATCAAAACACTTACTCTCCCCGGTGAAATGGGCGAGAATTTCAAATGCATTGCACTTGGGCGTGGCGAGGTTCCTACGCCGTCCGCATTTCAAAACGCTGACAGGACTCGAACTCTTTGACCCTACTACAAATCGTTATTCTCGCCATCGTTCAGGGGCTTACAGAATTCCTGCCGGTGTCGAGCTCCGGTCACCTGATCCTGGTGCCGTACTTGTTTGCGTGGACCGACCAGGGGCTCGCGTTTGATGTCGCTGTGCACTTCGGATCCCTGGCGGCAGTGTGCATTTACTTTCGCAAGGACATTGTTTCGTTGCTGTCCGGTGGGATGCAAATCCTGGGCGGCAAGGTTGAGTCGCCTGAGTCTCAGCTGGCGCTGGCGATCGCAATTGGAACGGTTCCCGCAGCACTTGCCGGACTGTTGTTGGCGTCCTGGATCGAGGCCAACCTCAGGGATCCCGGGGTTATCGTGTTTACGTTGTCGGGCTTCGGCATCCTGATGGCAATTGCGGACCGCATTGGCCGCCGCGAGCGCACTATGTCCGGCATCGGAATACGTGATGCGGTGATCATCGGTCTTGCCCAGGCGCTGGCTTTGGTGCCGGGAACATCCCGGTCCGGCGTAACGATCACGGCGGCGCGATTTCTGGGCTTCGAACGGCAGGATGCAGCACGATTCTCGTTTCTCCTGTCGGCTCCTGTGATCTTTTTGGCTGCTGTGTACAAGCTCATCGGGCTGATACTGGGTGATGCGCCTGTGGCATGGGGACAATTGGGTCTGGGCGCATTTGTCGCGTGCGTGGTGGCATACTTCAGCATTGAATTTTTCATGCGCTTTGTGACCCGAATCGGGTTGGCGCCGTTCGCGATTTACCGATTGATACTGGCGATCGTTATATTTTATGTTCTTGTTTAGAGCCTTAATTATTCTGCTGCTTGCAGCGCCCGCCTGGGCCGTCGAGGGCTACATCATTGGCGGGGGATTGGAGTCGGATTCCGCAGACGGATATGCGGCCTCAATCATTGGCGAGCTCAAGATTGCAGACGAGACCTGGCTGTCTGCTGCAATAGCGAAGAGTACTGCAGAACTACCGCGCGATCTTACTCTCGACACAGTCTTCGGCGATGTCGGCATTGATCACTGGTTTAAGCCTGTAGGGATCAGCGCTTCGCTCGCCTATTGGGGCGATCACAACATCCTCGATTCGGTCAATTACCGTGCTTCAGTGTATTGGCGCTCTGCAAAAGTGAGAATATCGGGCGATGTCGAGTACCGTGATTTCGAGCTGGATTTTCCTGCAACTGACAGGTTTCCTGTACGCAAGACGACTTTTGGTGCGACAGGGTTCGGGCTCTCGACGCGGTTCAAACTATCGGACAGGACCGACCTCAGCATTTACGGGATGAATTACGAATATGACGTGAATTTTCGATTAGATGAAAATGACAGGATTCGCGAGCTTTTGTCCGTGTCCCGCCTCAGCCTGCTCAATAGCCTCGTCGACTATCGTGTGGGCGCCTCCCTCAGCCTGGATGTTGGCAAGCGACAATGGCAGCTGGAGCTTGCAACCTGGCAAGGTGAGGCAGATCAGGAAATAACAAAGTCGGCGACCATTCGATTTATTACACCGCTCGGCCAGGCTAGCGACATCGAATTTGGTTTGGGGATCGACAAATCGGATGTTTACGGCAACACCACATTCCTGTCCGTATTCATGTATTTCTACGGTGGCAGCTAAACCGTTTTCTGAAACTCACGCACAGCCTGTTGCCGTGCCTTCCTGATCGCCGTCGGAATCTTCGATGCCTCATGTTGTTTTGCGATCGCGCCGGCGTCAATCTTTAGTGCAGCTGCGAACGCCCCGCGCAGAAAGTCAGCCTGGGGATACTCTCTGTTCTCCAGACCCTTGCGGCCCCGGGCGTCGGATTCACAGGCCAACAAGAAGTGTTCGAAGCGTTCCGGGCGCCGAAACGCGTCGGTTTTCTCAAGAACCTTCACAATGGTCTTTTCGCGAAGTTCGAGTGCTCGATGACAATGGGTGTGAAATTCCGCAACGATTATGGCGAGATCGCGAGCGGCTTTTGGCACTGGCAGGCGCTCTGCCATCTTGCGAATAAGTTTGCAGCCGCGAATCTCGTGTCCTGGATGGCTGGGCAACTTGTTGGTTGGGGTCGTCCCCTTGCCCAGGTCATGAGTGAGTGCGGCAAAACGAACCGCAAGATCCTTGCTGAGTGCTTCGGCTTGCTCGAGAACCATCAACGTGTGCACGCCCGTATCAATTTCCGGGTGCCACTTTTCCGGTTGTGGTACGCCGAACAGGGCGTCAACTTCCGGAAACAGCACCTCAAGCGCACCGCACTCGCGCAGCACGTCAAAGTAGACACGAATGTCGGACCCGCACAGTGCCTCTTCGGTCTCTTTCCAAACACGATCAGGAACCAGTGCGTCGACCTCGCCGTTCGCCACCATTTCTTGCATCAAGGTCATCGTTTCGTCGGCGATATTGAAACCGAGGTGACGGAAGCGCGCCGCAAACTTCGCGACTCGCAAAATGCGAACGGGATCTTCTGAGAAAGCGTCGGAGACATGCCGCAGAATACGCTGGTCGATATCGCCCCGACCGCCATGAGGATCGATGAGCGTGCCGTCAGCGTCTTTGGCAATGGCATTGATTGTCAGGTCGCGCCGCAACAAATCATCTTCTATAGAGACGTTCGGCGAAAAGTCGAACTCGAACCCGTGGTAGCCAGGCGCTGTCTTGCGTTCGGTTCGGGCGAGTGCGTATTCCTCATTGGATTCCGGGTGCAGGAATACCGGGAAGTCTTTGCCGACCTGTCGATAGCCAGCGTCGAGAAGCTCAGCCGGTGTGGCGCCCACGGCGCACCAGTCCCGCTCCGAGTGCGGAATGCCGAGCTGCTCATCACGAACAGCACCACCGACTAGATACACCTTCATTGAGCAATAGTAACCGACATTATTGGTTGACGTTTCGGTCGCCGTGCCCGCAGAGTAAAAGGATGGCGAGAATTCTGTTCCTGATTATTTTCATCGCGCCACTGGGCGGTTGTTACTACCTGCAGGCTGCAGCAGGCCAGTGGGAGGTGATTCGAAAACGTGAGCCGCTGAGCGATGTAATTAACGCCTCTGATACGTCGCCGGAACTCGCGCAGCGTCTCCGCATTGTCGTTGCAGCCAGGGATTTTTCAATCGAACAGCTTGGGCTTCCGGACAACAAGAGTTATCGCAGCTACACGGAGCTTGAACGCGACTTCGTCGTATGGAACGTTTTTGCTGCCGAAAAGTTTTCATTGCAGGCGAAGCAGTGGTGTTTCCCGGTTGCCGGTTGCGTCAGCTACCGGGGCTATTTCAAGAAAGAGAGCGCTGTCCGGGAATCAGAGCGACTCGCCGACAAGGGTTTCGATGTTGCGATCGGTGGTGTCGCCGCGTATTCAACACTTGGAAAATTCAGCGATCCGCTGCTTAGCACAATGCTGCGCTGGGACGACGTTCGACTGGTTGCAGTGCTCTTCCATGAGTTGGCGCATCAGGTTGTTTATGTGAAGGGCGATTCGGGTTTCAACGAGTCGTTTGCGACAGCGGTTGAGGAATATGGGGTCAAGCGCTGGCTCGAGTCGCGCGGTCAGGGGGATGACTACATCGCGTATCAGAAAAGCCGCGCATTGCAGCAGCGATTGATGGCGCTTGTCGCAACCGCTCGAGACACATTGCGGCCTATCTATGCATCGAACATCGAAGAAAAATACAAGGAGATTCTGAAGCGCAAGCGACTGGAGTACCTGGCTCGTGATATTGGCGCAGAACTCGAACGCAGCGGTCGCGACCCGACTAGCTGGCTCAGCGGCGAGCTAAACAACGCGCGCCTGATCTCAATGACGCTTTACGAAGGGCGTTTACCCGCATTCAGGGTATTGTTGCGAAACTGCTCAATGGACGTGCAGTGTTTCTATGCGGAAGCGAAGGAGCTCGCCGGACTCGGGAAGCAAGAGCGCGACCGGCACCTTGATGCGTTGGCAAAGCACATTAACGTACAGCCACCTGTTGCGCCCCCGGTTCTGATTGAACGACCCGCAATTCATCACTGAGCCGACGCATCTCGCCGGTCATGCGCCAGTGGAAGATCGCCTGCGCGGCAAGCACACGCTTCACATACTTTCGGGTTTCGGTGAACGGTATGTTTTCGATCCAGACGCGGGCGTCGAGACTGCCGTTTTCGGGTAACCAGCGATCGACACGATGCGGGCCGGCGTTGTACGCAGCCGTAGCAAGGACCTGATTGCCGCTGTAACGCTTTGCCATCTGGCCCAGGTAGCTCGTGCCCAAACGAATGTTGCTGACAGGATTGGTGAGCGTGGCCAGGCCCGAGTAGGGCAGGCTGATTGCTTTCGCCACCTTGCGGCCGGTTGCTGGCATCACTTGCATCAACCCAACCGCACCGGCGCTGGATCGAACATCACGCATGAATAGGCTTTCGCTGCGCGCGACACCGTATGCCCAGGTTGGCGCAATGTTTGCCAGCGAGGACGAATGTTCGAATGTCGCCTGGTAGGGCAATGGATAACGCAGTGACAGATCGTCGATTTCGTCGAGACTCGCGACAGTGGAAATCGCTCTTGAATGCCAGCCCCAACGATCGGCGAGTATCGCCGCCTGAATTTTTTGCTCATCGGCGAAAGCCCGCGTGACTGCGTCCCATTCGGAACGGCCACGACCTTCCTGGCCAACCAGAAAAAGTTCTCGCGCGCGGATGATCGCATGGCGCGCGACGAGCGCTGTAATGGCAATCTCGTCGGCTACAAGGCTCACGTGGTCAAGCGCATAATGTTTGTCGAGCTCGTCTGCTGCCAGGAAACCGTAGTAACTGCGCGCAACGCTCAGCTTTTCGAAGTCGTCTTGCGCCGCCACTATCTGCCCCGAGTGTTGCAAGGCGATCGCCCGCCAATAGCGCGATTCCTCGCTCTCGCGTTCGGCGTCGGACATCATGCTGAGATCTGTTAATAAATTAGCCCAATGTGAATGGAGCAGGCTGATGCGAGCGCGCCAGCGTAATACTTCGTCACTTTGAGCGGCGACCGGCAAACGGGCGAGCAGGTCGTAAGCACCCGGCAATTCGTCACGTGCTGTCCACAATGCAATATGTCGCGCGGTGCGTAATTTCTGCGTTTCCGCGAATTTGTACTTCTTCGTAACTTTGTTCCACAGCCTGAGCGCCAGTTCGGGATCTCGGTAGGTGAGTTGCTGCGCTGCGTAGACAAGTTGCTCGCGTAATACTTCGCTGTCACCCTGGCGGCGCTTGCGCTTTAGAAAATCTTCGGGATGCGCCAGCGCTCTCTGCCACTGCGATGCTTCGTCAATGTGCTTCCGGTCGATTTCCTTCGCGAGCCAGCGCGCGAGCGTGAAGTTGCGTTTCTCGATTGTGAGATCGTATCGATTGAGATATTCGATCGGTCCAAGCAGCTTTTTGTCGGCCAGGTACTTGAATACTGAGTCACACTCACTGACCTGGCTCGTGCCGACCAGCCACAGATCGATCGCGCGTCGATTCACACGCCGGGTTCGCCCGACTGCCAGTTCCGCCTGCAGTGCGAGGCAGTCGAGTTTTGCAAAACCCAGCCCCTGGTAGTACTGCTCGTAGATGCGCAAGTAACCGGCAAGATTGCCGTTACGGGCGAGATTCAACGCGTGGCGATAGCGTAGTTCGCGAGCTGGCCGCAACGCGCCATATTCATGTAAGAAGGAGTCAACGTCCGCTGCCGGGGTTTTCTTGAGGTTGACGCGTAGCCAGGTTGCTCGCAGGTCGGGCCAAAGGACGTATTGCTGCAGCAGTAGACGGTCGGTCGCGGATAGCTTATCAACAGGACCCCAGTCGCCACGTTCGACTGTCGCGAATACCTGATTAAATAATTCGCGTTGTTCCTCTATACCCGATGCCGTTACGGGCGTCGCCACGAGCATCGCAAGAAATAAACATCCGGCGGTCATCGGGGCACGACTGGAAGCGAACAATTGGGTCATTGAGCAATTGCGAATCTCAGCTAAGAGCCCTCAT
Organism: Pseudomonadota bacterium; assembly: GCA_022573655.1. Taxonomy (GTDB): domain Bacteria; phylum Pseudomonadota; class Gammaproteobacteria; order Steroidobacterales; family Woeseiaceae; genus UBA1847. The sequence goes on along the minus strand of JACZTO010000002.1, from coordinate 53,852 downwards.
CTTAGCGAATCTGCAGCATGAGTGACCGATCACCACGTCGCACATTCAAGAACAAAATACGTTTATTGCCGGCGATCTCTCTGAGGTCCTGCAGGCTCCGTACGGGTTCCCGATTGACGTGTGTGATGAGGTCACCAGCGCGCAAGCCGCGCTGCGCGGCAGGGCTGCCGTCTTGAACCTCGTCGATCTCCACCCCCTCGTCGCTGGTGGCAGATGCAGGGGCAAATACCGAGCCCGACAGCCCGGGGTGTATTTCCTCCCCAAGAACCTTCTGGTCTTGTGCCCGACCGAGCTCAGTGCTGGTCAAATATGTTTCATTGTCGCGAACGTATTGGATGCTGATTTCGTCGCCGGAGCGCAGCAAACCAATCCGGTTTCTGAGTTCCGCTGCGCCGTCTACCTTCTTGCTATTGACCGCTACAATAATGTCTCCAACTTGTAAGCCTGCATTCTCAGCTGCCGACTCCGCCTGAATAAGCGTGATGAGGGCACCACTGTCGATGTCATTGCCCAGTGCTTCCGCAGCTTCTGCATCTATGGTCGTTATATTCACGCCCAGCAAACCGCGGCGTACTTCGCCGAAGTCCAGAATCTGGCGCATGATGGAGCTGGCAATTTCGGTTGGCACGGCAAAGCCGATACCGACATTGCCACCCGATCGGCTGATGATTGCTGAATTAATGCCGATCAGCTCACCATTCATGTTGACGAGGGCGCCACCTGAGTTGCCGGGATTAATCGATGCGTCGGTCTGTATGAAGTCCTCGTATGCATCGCGGCTGATGCCGGTACGTCCCAGTGCGCTAATGATGCCCGACGTCACGGTGTGACCCAGGCCGAAGGGGTTGCCTATCGCGATAACGAAATCACCGACACGCGCGTTAGTCGAGTCACCAATGGCCATTTCAGTCAGGCCAGTAGCCTCAACTTTGATGACCGCGATATCAGTTGCAGGATCAGAGCCGACTAATTTGGCGTCCAGAATAGTGCCATCCATCAGGGATATTCGGATCGTATCGGCATCGCCAACGACATGATGATTCGTCAGTATGTAGCCGCGCTCGGCATCGACGATGACTCCTGAGCCTGCGCTGGCGACCTCCCGTGGACCGCTTCGCGAATCCGGCAAACTGAAGAAGCGGCGAAAAGCGTCGTCCCCAAACGGGTAGCGGCGGGCGACGGTCTGGCTGACGCGAATGTTGACGACGGCTGGGGCAACCTCTTCGACCAGCGGTGCGAGACTGGTAACGGGCTTGTCCCTGACGCTCTGCGGCAAGGCGGCCTGGGTGGGAGCCAACGACAGCAGTGCCAGCAGCACGCTCGCAACGGTCATTCGTGTTTTTGTGATCATTTGTGGTCTCAATCGATGCTCCAGATCTTATTCAGGTTAAGGTCACAGAGCTGAATCGCCCGTGAATATGAAACCTGCAGTTACGTGCATACGCAACCTACAGACAATTATAGGCCTTTACAAAGATGCCCGGATACGATGAATGGTCGCCGTCCGGGCAAACGCCACGTGTCGTGTTCAGGCCGCCTCAACGGTTATGCGCCGCGCCTGAATCTCTGGCAGCTTGGGGATGGCCACTTCGAGTATGCCATTGTGGCTCTTTGCCGTAATACCCTCGGCGTCCACAGTCTCGGGCAGCGTGAAGCGCCGCACGAAGCGGCCGGTTGTGCGCTCAATGCGCTGCCGGCCGGTATTTTCCTTATGATCGGCAGCATGGCGTTCTCCCGATACGCTCAGAACGCCGTTATCCATCGATACGTCAATATCGGCTGGATTGACGCCGGGAACGTCGGCACGCAGCAGGAAACGGTCCGGCTCTTCAATGATGTCCACGGCCGGTATCCAGTTCCCTGGGTTGCGGTTGGCGACCGTGTTGAGGTCGCGGTTCAGCTGGCCTACAAAAGACCAGGGTTCGAAATGTGTGATTTTCATGACTTTCTCCAAAAATGGGTTATCGAGGGGGTCGATAGACGCTAAAGTAAGGTCGAAAAATTGCTTTTCAAGGCATCCTGGCCAGCCGAATTGGCGACTTTTGCGCACATTGGAGGGCATAATGACCAGGTGCCTGCTGCCACTATATGTAGTGGATTAGAAATTTAGCGAAAGTGCTATTTTTTTTCGTCTATTTTTAAAGCACTTACTCGTGAATATCTCGTAACTTATTGATTCATACTGAAAAAGACCCTAGGGCAGAAAACAACAAAACGCTTGACAGTTGTCCGTTACGGGCATAATCTAGTTCGCGTTCAGACACTATATCTTGTGTCTAATCAACGAGGAAAAGAGGCCGGTAACGGCACTCGCCGCGCGCGCTTCAGCCGCCGACGAGCGGGGTTCTTTACCCTCAGGAAAGTTGGGCATAACATCATAATTTGGGGTCTCCGCAGGGAGTTCAGGGGAGTAAAAAGGCGATGAAGTCTGCCGTAAGTCTGGATACACACACGGTCACAGACATTGAATTTCAACCGACATCCCTGGACATCTGGGATACTAAATATCGGCTGACAGCCAAAAACGGCGCAAAGATCGACGAGAATATCGACGCTACCTACCAGCGTGTGGCCCGGGCCATCGCGGACGTCGAAGTCGAATCCAAGCGCGAACATTATTTCGACGAATTTTTCTGGGCATTGCGTTCCGGCGCGATTCCGGCTGGCCGCATTATTTCGAATGCGGGCGCGCGCGAGCACAAGCCTGCGACGTCGACGATCAACTGTACCGTGTCGGGTACGGTTGAGGACTCAATGGACAACATCCTCGATAAGGTGCATGAGGCCGGCCTGACACTCAAAGCCGGTTGCGGAATAGGCTACGAATTTTCGACACTACGCCCGAAAGGGGCCTATGTGAGCGGCGCTGGTGCCTACACATCCGGTCCGCTGTCGTTTATGGATATCTACGACAAGATGTGTTTCACCGTGTCATCGGCTGGCGGCCGACGCGGCGCACAAATGGGCACCTTCGACATAGGTCATCCTGATGTCATGGAGTTCATACATGCCAAGCGCGAAGACGGTCGCTTGCGCCAGTTCAACCTGTCGCTGCTGGTTACTGACGAATTCATGCAGACGGTTATCAAGGAAGACGACTGGAAGTTGGCGTTTCCCATCACATCCAAAGAAGTCGAAGATGATGCGCTCGATCTTTCAGACGAAACGCAGTTCATCTGGCGGGACTGGCCGGAGCCCGGCAATTATGTGACGAACAGCGAGGGCCTTGTAGCGTGCAAGATTTACAAGACGCTGCCGGCCCGTCGGGTCTGGGATGTCATCATGGCGTCGACTTACGACTTCGCGGAACCAGGCTTTGTGTTGATCGACAGGGTCAACGAGATGAACAACAACTGGTTCTGCGAGAACATCCGCGCAACCAATCCGTGTGGCGAACAACCACTGCCGCCATACGGCTCCTGTTTGCTGGGTTCGATTAATTTGACGCGCTTTGTTTCCAAGCCGTTTACCGACGAGTCCTGTTTTGACTGGGACAAATTCCGCAAGGTCGTGAAGATATTCACGCGCATGCTGGACAACGTTGTTGAAATAAATGGTCTGCCGTTGCCGAAGCAACGTAACGAAATCCAGAGAAAGCGCCGCCACGGCATGGGTTTTCTGGGTCTCGGATCGAGTATTACGATGTTGCGCATGAAGTATGGCGAACCCGCGGCGGTCGAATTTGCCGAAGAGGTATCGCGGCAACTGGCACTGGCAGGCTGGGAAGAAGCCCTGGAACTCGCCGAGGAAAAGGGGCCGGCGCCGATCATGAACGAGACCTTCGAAGTCAGCGAAGAGATGCTGCGCCGGCGCCCGGAGATGAAGGCGGACGGCTACAAGGTTGGCGATAAGGTGCCGGGTCGTATTCTGCATGCACGCTATAGCCGCTATATGCAGCGTATTGCGGCTGAGTCGCCGGAACTGGTCGAAAAACTGGCCAAGACGGGTGCGCGCTTTACGCATCATACCTCCATCGCTCCTACCGGTACGATATCGCTGTCATTGGCAAATAACGCCAGCAACGGCATCGAGCCCAGTTTTGCGCATCACTACTTTCGGAATGTGATTCGCCAGGGCAAGAAGACCAAGGAAAAAGTGGACGTCTATTCATTCGAGCTGCTCGCCTATCGCGCAACAATTGATGCTAAGGCGATGCCACCCGATGCTAACGACAAAGTCGTCGGCAACAGCCTGCCGGATTACTTCATAACGGCCGATGAAGTGTCTCCGAAGCAGCATGTGGATATTCAGGCGGCAGCGCAGAAGTGGATCGATTCGTCAATTTCAAAAACCGCAAACGTCCCGACCGACTATGCGTATGACGACTTCAAGGACATATATTTGTATGCGTACCAGCAGGGGTTAAAGGGATGCACCACCTTCCGTTTCAACCCGGAGGTGTTCCAGGGCGTGCTGGTCAAGGAAAAAGACCTCAAGAATACGCTGTATACATTCACGCTCGACGACGGTTCTACTGTTGACCTGAAGGGCGATGAAGAAATCGAGTATGACGGCGAAATCCATACGGCAGCTAATTTGTTCGACGCCTTGAAAGAAGGCTACTACGGAAAGTTCTAGATGATCAAAGTTGACAAGAAAATCGTCGGCTACGCAGTCAAGCGGCCTGCAGCCGATGAAAAAGGGACCAAGCGAGACTTCAAACGCGAGGGTGGTGGAGGCAAACGCGCCGAAGTTATTCGCATGCACGAGAAACTGGAGCGCCCGGAAGTTCTCATTGGTTCAACGTACAAGGTCAAAACACCCATCTCGGACCACGCGATGTATGTCACGATCAACGACATCATCCTCAACGAAGGAACGGAGTACGAGAAACGCCGACCGTTCGAGATTTTCATTAACTCGAAGAACCTCGATCACTATCAGTGGATCGTCGCGTTGACGCGCATCATATCCGCCGTGTTTCGCAAAGGTGGTGACGTTACGTTCCTCGTTGAAGAACTCAAAGCCGTTTTTGACCCGCGCGGCGGCTACTGGCAGCCGGGTGGCCGATTCATGCCGTCAATTATCGCGGAGCTTGGGCATGTCATTGAGAAGCACCTGGTTATGATTGGCCTGCTCGTAGTGCCCGAACTTGATGAACGGCAGAAGCAGATGCTTGCTCAAAAACGTGCCGAGTTCGAAGAGTCGAAGAAGCAGCGGGACGCATTCGCGAAAAGCGATTATCCCGAAGGTGCTCAACTGTGCGTCAAATGCAGCACAGCCGCTGTTATTACGATGGACGGGTGTATGACCTGCCTTAATTGTGGTGACTCGAAATGCGGCTAAGAACGCCCCTGACTGCCGCGATACGGCGTTAACAATTCGCAAAAAATGCTCACGTACTAACGTGTACGCTGCGCGTTTTTGCGAATTCTTGCCTTGTCTCGTCGACAGCAGTGGCACTCTTAGGACTTGGGGTACGCGGTCATGATAGATTTCGCTCCGTGACCATATCGATCCCGGATTTTTCCAAAACTCATGTTGTCGTGGTCGGCGACGTGATGCTTGATCGTTACTTGTTCGGTTCAACCAGCCGGATCTCTCCAGAGGCTCCGGTGCCGATAGTGCATGTTCACGAAACGGACGAGAGGCCTGGTGGTGCGGCCAATGTTGCCGTAAATCTCGCGAGTCTGGGCGTAAGCACTCAACTGGTCGGTGTCGTGGGCCAGGACGCGGCAGCGGAATCGTTGCAGGAAATCTTGAACGGACGAGGAATCGTCTGCGAATTTCATCGTGTGGAAGACCGCCCGACGATCACCAAGACGCGTGTCCAGAGTCGTGGTCAGCAACTCATCAGACTGGATCAGGAAACCATACTGGCAATGCCGGGTGGCGCGTTGACAGGTGCATTGAAGAAGTGCATCGATGGTGCCAGGGCTGTCGTATTGTCCGACTATGGCAAAGGTGCACTGAGCGACGTTGCGGCCATGATCACGGTGTGTCGGGATGCGGGTGTACCGGCCCTGGTTGACCCGAAAGGTACGGACTTCACGAAGTATCGCGGTGCATCTGTCATTACGCCGAATCAAGTTGAATTTGAATCCGTAGCAGGTGCTTGCGCAACGGATGAAGAATTGGTCACCAGGGCCATGGCGATGATCGACGAACTGAATCTGGATGGACTGCTGATTACACGCAGCGAGAAGGGCATGTTGTTGCTCAGGGCAGACGCGGACCCGGTGTTCCTGTCCACACAGGCACGCGAGGTTTTCGATGTGACAGGTGCCGGCGACACGGTTATTGCGACCCTTGCCGGGGCGCTGGCCAGTGGTGAAGACCTTGAATCGGCCGCAGCTCTCGCTAACATTGCTGCAGGACTGGTGGTTCGCAAAATCGGTGCCGCGACAGTTACGCCGGGTGAAATCAGCGTCTCGTTGCACCAGCGCGGACAGGGCGGGTTGGGTCTTGTTGGACGCTCTGAGCTCAAAGCGATGGTCGTCGAGTCGCGCAACCGCAATGAGCGTGTCGTCATGACCAATGGTTGTTTCGATGTATTGCATGCCGGGCATGTGACGTATCTTGAAGAAGCGAAAAGTCTGGGCGACCGGCTCATCGTTGCGGTGAATGACGATGACTCCGTGCGCAGGCTGAAGGGCGAGTCCCGGCCCATTAACGGACTTGCGGATCGAATGCTGGTTCTTGCCGGTCTTGCGGCGGTTGATTGGGTTGTCCCGTTCGCAGACGATACGCCGGCAGAATTGATTGCAGACATTCTTCCCGACGTTCTCGTTAAAGGTGGCGATTACAAGGCCGAGGAAATCGTGGGTGCGAAAGATGTGCTTCAAAACGGCGGAGAAGTTCGTGTTCTCGCCTATCGCGACGGACAATCGTCGAGCCGGATCATCGACAAGCTTCGTGACTAAAGCATGAAGTTCAGAGACTTCGGTGCGCATACTTTATAACCTGCTTACCTATCTGTTGTTGATACCCTTCGGTTGCTACTGGATCGTTCGGGGCATTGGCAATCGCAGCTATCTTGATGGGCTCGGGCAGCGATTCGGATTTAGTTTTCCGCACATCGGTGGATGCATCTGGATTCACGCGGTCTCTGTCGGTGAGGTCCAGGCGACAGTTCCGCTGATTCATGCGCTCGCAAAGCGATTCCCGGAACAGCAATTGTTGATAACGACAGTCACGCCGACAGGGGCTGCACGCGTCAGGGCCTTGTTCGGCGACAGCGTTCAGCACTGTTACATACCGTTCGAATTTCCTCATGCCGTGCGCAGATTCTTTGCGACCGTCAATCCCGAAGCGGCGTTGATCATGGAAACCGAAATTTGGCCCAATCTTTATCGTGCCTGCGGCGTTCGCAAAATACCGTTAGTTCTGGTCAGTGCCAGGATCTCGCCAAAGTCGGTGCCCGGTTACAGAAGGCTGCTGCCGCTCATTCGCGAAACCCTGTCGCATGGCATCATCATTGCGGCGCAAAGTCAGGCCGATGCTGACAGGTTCCTTGCGCTGGGCGCGAGTTCCAGGCGCACCTGGGTGACGGGGAATATCAAATTCGACGTCGACCTGAACCCCGAAGTGACAGGACAAGGCAAGCAACTGCGCCACGAGTTGTTTGGCGAACGGCCTGTCTGGATTGCTGCCAGTACACATGATGGCGAAGAACAGCAGGTACTCGATGCGCACCGAAGTCTGCTGGAGAAACATCCAGATCTGTTGCTGATTCTCGTGCCACGGCATCCGGAGAGATTCGCAGGCGTTCGTAACCTGATTAAGAATCGGGACTTCAGCGTGGTCTCGCGAACGGATCAGTCACCCTGCGATCCGTCTACCAACGTTTTCCTGGTGGACACCATGGGTGAAGTGCCACTGTTTTATGCGACCAGTGATATCGCATTCGTCGGTGGTAGCCTGGTACCGGTCGGTGTGCACAACTTGCTCGAACCTGCGGCTCAGGGTCTGCCGATAATTTTCGGACCACACGTATTCAACCTACAGGATATCGCAGATATGTTCGTTGAGCTTGGCGCGTGTAGCGTGGTTGAAGACGCCAATGATCTGGCAGCGACGGTCGCAGGACTTATCGCGGACCCGGATGAAGCCGCTCGACTAGGTCAAAATGGGTTGGACCTGCTGGAAAAAAATCGCGGCGCACTCCAGCGGCTCCTGGTCTTGCTGGAGCCGCTGCTCGGCGATGTCAGGACTTAAGACTTTGACGCCTCTTCCTCGGCGATTATCTGTTCCGGTGTAGCGCGCTCTTTGAGAAACTGATCAATTCTCTCCAGGTCCTGAATCTGCAATGTTCCGGCAGCTTGCTTCAGAAGCAGCGCGTTCAGAATGTAGTTATAACGGCTGCGGTAGTAATTCGTAATCGCTGCATAGAGTGAAAATTGCGAATTGAGGACTTCCACGATGGTTCGTGTGCCAACTTCATAGCCGGCCTGCGTTGCTTCGAGTGCTGTGCGGCTTGATGCCACAGCTTGATCAAGTGCTCTTACTCGACTTATCTCCGATAGAACGCCCAGATAACTGTCGCGTGCCTGGCGCTCGGTCTCACGAGTTATACGCTGCAGCACTTCGCGGCTGGCGCGGTGCAGGTAGATGGCCTCTTTGACGCGGGAAGTGTTGGTGCCACCGGCGAAAATCGGGATGCTGAATTGGATGCCGATGCTGTTGCCCGTGAAATTGACATCGGACGTACTGGGAAAACCCCCGTTGATGATATTGGTGTCTTCCGTGTCTTGCTCGCTGCTGGTTGCCACCAGATCAATACTTGGGTAGTAGCCGTTGCGGCGAAACGAAATCTCGTCACGTGCCAATTGCTCGTCAAGACGGCTCGCCACGAGCGCGAGGTTCTGGCTCAGCGATAGCTCGACCCAGTCTGCCTCATTGTTGGGGTTCGGTGTCAGCAACGGGAAGTCGTCGTCCGGCGCAGACAGTTCGGTTACGTACTGTCCCGTAATTTCCCGCAGCAAATTCCGCGCGGTTGCGAGAGAGCGTTTGGCCCCGATCTCATCCGCAGTGGACTGGTCATAGGCGGCCTGGGATTCCTGGACGTCGGTAATGGCAATCAGGCCGACATCAAAGCGCTGCTTGGCCTGCTCCAGTTGTCGCGCAATTGCCTGACGATCTGCGTGGACCGAGGTCAGAACATCTTCGGCCGCCAGTACATTGAAGTAACGTGCCGCGACACGGACGATAAGGTCCTGTTGTGCCGATTCGCGTAGCGCTTCGGCTTTGGCGACGGTCTTATCGGCGCGTTTCAGGTTTACAATCTGGTCCCAGCGAAACAAAGACTGGCGCAGGGTGAAACGCCAGGTGGTTCCCTCCGACTCCGAATCGTTTGTGAACGGGGTGGTCGAAGGCGGTACAACAGTGGTGCCGGAGGAACTGGACTTGGTATAGGCCCCAGCAAAACTCAGCTGTGGCAATAGCACTCCGCGTGCCTGGGGCTTGGCTTCGAGGGCGGCCAAACGCCGTGCTTCGGCCTCATGAATTCGTGGGTCGCTTTGCAGAGCCTGCTGGTAGATCTCGAGTAGCGACGCTGCGTCAGCTGTACCTGAAAACGCGATCACGCCAAGAATTAACAGTAATGCATTGATAATTATTACTTTTTTCATCGTTTCCTGTTCCGGAATTGGGTTGCCATGAGGCCAAGGTGTTATAGTCTACTACATCACTAAATCAGTTGGTATATCAAATGTCGCTTCTTAGATGCAACAGCCGGGTAACTGGTTTCGGCTGATTCACAATTTTCTTCGCTAAAACGAGAATTGCGGCGGCAATGCGCCGTTCAATAATGGTGTGAGTTCGGTTTCAAACAAGGTCTCATTGTGCCAGTCATCTTCCCCGCCACGCTGCACAAGCGTAGCGCGCATTGCTGGCGCGTCACCAATGACGATAAAAAGTTTGCCTCCTGCAGTCAAGGCGTCAACCAGGCGTTGGTCAAGGGTCTGAACAGATCCGGTTACTGCAATTGCGTCGAACGGCCCTTGCGGCAGTTCCTGTGTGCCGTCCATCCCCACCAGGTCAACGTTTTCAGAACCGTTGTCGGTCAGACACTTTTGTGCTGCAGCAAGAAAATCGTCATGGATGTCGATACTCGTGACATGTGCCGCGAGTTGCGCCAGACACGCTGTCAGAAAACCGCTTCCCGTACCAATCTCCAGGACTCTTTCATTCCCCGTGAGTTGCAAGGCCTGCAGTACGCGCCCCTCAATGGTCGGCGTCATCATCTTTTGGCCATGCCCAATGGGAATTTCGGTATCGGCGAATGCCAGAGACTCAAAACCAGCCGGCACGAACCGCTCGCGCGGAACCTCACTGAGTACTGCAAGGACGTTTCCATCCAGTACCGCCCAGGCTCGGGCCTGCTGCTTGACCATCTGTTGGCGCGCGAAATCTATATTCATACTGGTATTGCCTGTAAGTCCTTGATCCGACTAATTCTAGCCTTGTATCAGGCTCTCTGGAGCGAATTTTCACTGCCCGTTGCCGGGCAGCTCTTCCTGAATTATGGTGAATCGCCGCAGCGCGCTCACGTTGCTGGGATATGCTTACAGTTCCTCGGTTTAAGTAAGCTTTTAAAGCATCGAATCTCCGCGCTTGGAGATACATGTTGAGCCCAATAATAACAAATGATCATCTCAAACTTGGCTGTATCTGGATATGGGCTCTGAATGACACCAACTAGCATCATTTCCGTACTCATGTTGCTGGCTGTACTGGCAGTCGGAACCAGCGTTGCGTTGTGGGTCTCACGAGTCAGGCTCGCCAGACGAATACGCAGACTCAATGATGAAATGCATGAAGCATCACGTAACGCATCGGTCGGTCATCGCCTGGCCATACCCGATGACCCGGATACTGCTCAGCTAGCGCAAACCATTAATCGATTGTTTGATGCATTGGGCGAACGCGACGAAAAAATACAGGGCCGGGACAGGTTGTTCAGGGATTTCGCCAGAACGTTGCCCGAGATTGTCGTAATCCATAACGAAAAAATCTTGCTGGCCAACGAGTCTGCAGCGAGTCTCGTCGGACTGGAGCCGGACCAGCTGATCGGTCGCGAAATCGCGGACCTCGTAAAACCGGCCTATCGCGCGTTGTTTCGCAAGACGGTCGCCGAGCGATTGCGAGGCGAGGATGCGCCGCGTCGGATCGAGATGCAGTTGATAAACGGCGATCAGACAGGACTTTGGGTTGAAGCGCAGAGTTCGAACATCGAATTCCGCGGCCACCCGGCGATCCTTACTGTCGCGCGAGATATCAGTCATCGCAAGAGTCTGGATGTTTCATTGTCGCGCAGCAAACGTCAGGCGCAATACACGCTGGAGTCGATTTCCGAAGGCGTAATTACGACCGACAATAATGGCCGCATCGACTACATGAACCTGGCCGCGGAAACGATTGTGGGCACAAGCCGGGCTGACGCTGTTGGGCACAAAGTCGGCGAACTTTTTACGCTCGTGGACGATGCCGACCGACGTCCGCTGGGCGACCCGGTCGAGCGCTGCCTGGCAATGCGACGCCGTGTCAACATGGGGCGGCGTGCTGTCATGGTCAATAAGGACGGCGAGCAAGAGCATTCCGTGGAGATCACCGCATCGCCGGTACGCGGACCTGGCAACAGTATTTCCGGTACCGTGGTTGTATTCCACGACGTCAGTGAGTTACGTGGACTGACGCGCAAGATGTCCTACCAGGCGACGCATGACCCATTGACGGGGCTAATCAATCGACGCGAATTCGAGCGTCGCCTTGATGAGGCGATGGATTCCGCACATGCGGAAGAAGCCGTGCACATGATGTTCTACATGGACCTCGATCGGTTCAAGGCAGTGAACGACAGTTGTGGCCATTTGGCGGGCGATAACATGTTGCGCGAGGTTGCTGCACTGATCAAAGACCAGATTCGCGATTCTGATTCCATTGGGCGATTGGGTGGCGATGAGTTTGGCGGTCTGCTGATTGGTTGTCCGATCGAGAAAGCGCGACAAATCGCGACCGATATCTGCAACGCGGTTGCCAACTATCGTTTCGTCTGGAAGGACAAGATATTCAATATCGGCATATCGATTGGCCTGGTCGAGATCAGCCATGCCAGTGGTACGTGGCAGGATATCTTGAGCGCGGCCGACTCGGCGTGTTACATGGCGAAACAACAGGGCAGGGGCCAGGTGCACATTTACTCGACACGCGATGAGGTTATCGCCAGAGAGCGTGGCGATATCCAGTGGCTGCGGCAACTACAGACCGCATTGCATGAGGACGGCTTCGAACTTGCCGTGCAACAAATCATTGCGATGAGCGCTAAAGCGAGTTCGGGACCGTCCGTCGAGGTGCTTATTCGTCTCGACGATGGCCGCGGAGGACGCAGTTCGAATTCGGCCGAGTTTTTGCGGGCGGCGGAGCGCTATCAAATGATGCCGCAAATCGATCGTTGGGTGATCAATGCCACCCTCGGTGCGATCGCGGCCGGCGAAATCAAACTGCCCGCTCATCGCAGTTGCGCGATCAACCTGTCCAGTCAGACGCTAGGTGATGAATTGTTTCTTGGTTTCGTTGTCGATGCGCTGGACAGATCGGGTGTTGTCCCGTCAGCGATATGTTTTGAAGTTACGGAGGCAGCAATCCTCGCCAATGTACAGCACGCACAACGCTTTATTGAAGTGCTGCATGGCATCGGCTGCGAATTTTCCCTGGACGACTTCGGTAGCGGCCTGGGATCGTTTTCGAGCCTCAAGCACCTGCCGCTCGACTATCTCAAAATAGATGGCACCTACACGCGCAATCTGGAGACTGACGGAGTCAATCAGGAAATCGTCGCCGCAATGATCAAACTAGCGCGCAAGATGCAATTCCGTGTTGTCGCTGAGCAGGTCGAGCAAAAGGAAGACTTTGACTGGCTGCGAGATATCGGCGTCGACTTCGTACAGGGTTACTTCATCGACGTACCAACCAGGCTAGGGTCCCATGCTCATGGCGGCCGCGGCCGCCATGTTATCCCAGTTGAGCGTCTATAGCAGCGGAACCATCAAGAGTGCCACGATGTTGATGATCTTGATCAACGGGTTGATTGCAGGACCGGCCGTATCTTTGTACGGGTCGCCGACTGTGTCGCCTGTGATCGCCGCTTTGTGGGCATCCGAGCCTTTGCCACCGCAGTGACCGTCTTCGATATACTTCTTCGCGTTGTCCCAGGCGCCGCCACCGGCTGTCATTGAGATAGCGAGGAACAGGCCGGTGATGATCGTACCGAGAAGCAATCCGCCGAGTGCTTGCGGACCCAACAGCAGGCCAACGGCGAGCGGCACGAGGATCGGCAGCAGTGACGGCACGATCATTTCCTTAATCGCGGCCTTTGTCAGGAGGTCAACAGCACGGCTGTAATCAGGCTTGCCGGTACCTTCCATGATGCCTGGTATCTCGCGGAACTGGCGACGTACTTCCTCTACGACAGCACCCGCTGCGCGGCCGACGGCTTCCATCGCCATCGCGGCAAACAGGAACGGCACCATGCCGCCGATAAACAGGCCGATGATGACCATGTGCTCGTCGAGGTGGAACACGGCGTCGATGCCGGCCGATTCCAACGCGTGGGTGTAGTCAGCAAAAAGCACGAGTGCGGCGAGGGCGGCAGAACCAATGGCGTAGCCCTTTGTTACGGCCTTGGTCGTATTACCAACAGCGTCGAGTTGATCCGTTATCTTGCGTACGTCGGATGGCAGCTCGGCCATCTCGGCGATACCGCCAGCGTTGTCCGTGATTGGACCGAAAGCATCGAGCGCTACGATCACACCGGTCATTGATAACATGGCTGTTGCCGCAATCGCGATGTTGTAAAGGCCACCCAATTCAACCCCAGCCGGCGCTAGGGCGAATGCGCCCCAGATGCTGGCGCAAATGGCAATGACGGGCAATGCTGTCGCTTTCATCGATACGCCGAGGCCGGCGATGATGTTGGTGGCAGCACCCGTAAGCGACGCCGCAGCAATCGTTCTGACAGGACTGTATTCGGTGCTGGTGTAGTATTCGGTGATGACAACCAAAGCCGCGGTCAGTCCGAGACCGATCAGGGTCGAATAGTAGATGCTCATCGCAGCGGCGTTGCCCGCGAACATCATGTCTGTGACGAAGTAGAACGCGATAGCTGCAAGACCACCTGCAACGATCATGCCCTTGTAAAGAGCACCCATGACCTTGCCGCCGTCCGATGTCTTAACGAAAAACGTACCGATGATAGACGCGACGATTGATACAGCGCCGAGCACCAAAGGATACACAATGGCGCTAGCGCCGTAATTCGCCGCGATAAGTACGCCAAGCAACATGGTGGCGATGATCGTAACCGCATAGGTTTCAAACAAATCGGCAGCCATTCCCGCACAGTCTCCGACATTGTCACCAACGTTGTCCGCGATAACGGCAGGATTGCGTGGATCGTCTTCTGGAATGCCAGCTTCGACTTTGCCAACGAGGTCGGCGCCAACGTCTGCGCCTTTGGTGAAGATACCGCCGCCCAGTCGGGCGAAGATGGAAATCAGCGAGCCGCCGAAAGCGAGACCAATCAACGCATGGGTTGCGTCAGTAGCGCTGGCACCTGAATTGCGCAGAATCAGGTAGTAACCGGCAACGCCAATGATTCCGAGTCCCACCACGAGCATGCCCGTGATGGCGCCGCCACGGAACGCGATGTTGAGTGCCGGGTTAACGCCTTTTGTTGCCGCTTCGGCGGTGCGAACGTTTGCGCGAACCGAAACGTACATGCCGATGTAACCAGCAAGCGCCGACAGTATTGCGCCGATAGCGAAGCCGATCGCGGTTGCCCAGCCGATTGCCGGTGTCAGTCCAATTACGAGGAACAATACGACACCGACGATGCCTATTGTGAGGTATTGACGATTCATGTAGGCACTTGCACCTTCCTGAATCGCGGCCTGGATTTCCTGCATGCGGCTGTTGCCTGCAGGTTGTTTGAGGATCCAACGTGTCGAAAATACTCCGAACAGTATCGCGAGTGCACCCGCAAAGATCGAGAACCACAGGGCAAACTCGTTTGTCATCAGATTGTCTCCAGACTGTGTAGCGAAAATTCAAACGAAGCCGCCATCGCCGATTCAAATAGACAGGCGTCCGGGCATCGTTTGTTTAAATCTCATTGTTGTTGTTCAGGGCAGTAGCGAGCGCTCCCGAACCCTTTAATTACAGGTTCTGCCCGCGACAGGCCGCGCATCATACCATAAATTTTGTGCCCACCTGCGGCTTGACCGGCTTGAATTTTAGTTTGGCCGTTTTCGGTAAGCCATTGATATATGGAGGGTAATTCTCGCCTTTGATCAAAGGTTCAAGGTAACGGCGGCCCGCCTCGGTGATGCCGAAGCCGTCTTTGCGAATGTAACGGCGCGGCAACATCTTTTCCTTGTTGGCAATGCGGCCCAGTGGCGCTGATTCAATCTTCCAGCGGTAAGGCGAATTCGAAATACGCTTGATGACCGGCATGATGGCTGTCTTGCCCTGCAAGGCATATTGCACTGCTGCCTTGCCTACCGCATAGGCCTGCTTCACGTCGACATCTGAAGCGATGTGGCGCGCCGAGCGTTGCAGATAGTCGGCAACAGCGTAGTGATACTTGTAGCCGAGACTCTCGCGAACCATATTGGCGACTACGGGTGCTACGCCACCCAGTTGCGCATGGCCAAAGGCATCTCGCGTACCCGCTTCGGCCAGAAATCTGCCGTTTGCGTATTGCGCGCCTTCGCTGACGACTATTACGCAATAGTCGTGCTGCGTGACACACTCACGCACACGTTTCAGAAAGTCGCGCTTCCGGAACGGGACTTCAGGGAACAGAATGATGTGCGGTGCGTCCTCGGGATTCTTGCCTGCCAGACCCGCTGCTGCAGCTATCCACCCTGCATGCCGACCCATGACTTCTAGTACGAACACTTTGGTCGAAGTCTTGGCCATGGACAGGACGTCCAGCGCGGCTTCCTGAGTCGATATCGCCACGTACTTTGCAACAGAGCCAAAGCCGGGGCAGTTGTCGGTAACTGGCAGATCGTTGTCGACAGTTTTGGGCACGCCAAGGCAGGTGACCGGATAACCCATGGTCTTCGAAAATTGCGACACCTTCAGTGCGGTATCCATAGAGTCGTTGCCGCCGTTGTAAAAAAAGTAGCCAATATCGTGTGCTTTGAAAACCTCGATCAGACGCTCGTATTGGGCGCGATTTTCCGCAATACTTTTGAGTTTGTAGCGTGCGGAACCGAACGCACCGCCGGGCGTATACATGAGTGCGGATATTGCCGCTGCACTTTCCTTATTCGTGTCAATCATGTCCTCTGTTAGCGCGCCGATTATGCCGTTACGTCCAGCATAGACGTTGGCGATTTTGTTCGGATGCTTGCGGGCGGTCTCGATGACGGCACAAGCGGTCACGTTAATGACGGCCGTAACACCGCCCGACTGGGCGTAAAAGGCATTCCTTGCAGACATGGTCTTGATTCCCGGATCCTGCTTTTGAAGCGAGAGAGAATACCCCGCATTGACCTCAATGTCCTTTCTCGGTAGCGTACCTCGCCCGGTCGTGAACCGGGTTTACGACCGCCATAGCCAGAGAGAATTTAGAAATGCGAATTGTATTACTGGGTGCGCCCGGATCGGGTAAGGGCACTCAGGCCAAGAGGTTGATGGCGGACAAAAATATCCCGCAGGTGTCCACCGGAGACATGCTGCGTGAAGCTGTGGCGACCAGCACACAGTTCGGGTTGAAAGCCAAATCCATTATGGATGCAGGCAATCTCGTGCCTGATGATGTCGTGCTCGGTATCATCAGCGAGCGCATCGCGCAGCCCGATGCTCGAGAGGGATTTATCCTCGATGGATTTCCACGTACGAAACAGCAGGCGCTGGATCTGGACGACTTGCTGGATCAGGTCGGCACGCCTCTTGATACGGCGGTGCTCCTGGATATCGACTTCAAAGTCCTGATGCAGCGCCTCACCGGCCGTCGTACCTGCTCATTGACGGGGAAGCTCCTTAACGTCTATTCGTCCTCGCAGGAAGAACTGGACGAGTGCACCAATGCGGGTGGCGAGTTGATTCAACGCGAAGACGACAATGAGGAGACGATCGCCAATCGCCTCGAGGTGTACCGCAAGAATACCGAGCCGCTAATCGATTTTTACCGCAACCGCGGCAAGCTGACGACAATTGACGCAGAAGGCGAGATCGACACGGTCTACGCGCGTTTGCTGGAAGCGCTATAAAAATGCCATCAGCTGCTCGCCGATTAGCGTCCCGCGCCAGCCACTGAAGACTCGCGATTCTCGAGTGCCGGAGGCTATAACGGCCGACAACTCCCGTTTGGGCGCGACGGTTTCAGCAGCCAGCCCAAGATCATTGGCACATGCGGCGACCTGGGCCTGCATTTCTTTCAGCAACGCTTTTTGCGCCTCGTCGGGCGGTTTCGGCGGCTGATAGTCGTCATCATCGCCGGATGACGCGGCGACTTCATCCAGAAGCTGTTTGCCAATCCGCTTAGCCAGTTTGGACGGCAGCCCCGCAATGCTGGCCAACTGCTTTTCCGACGTGGGCAGGTTATACGCGACGTCAAGCAGCACGCTATCGCGAAGAATCCATTGCCGTGGGCGATTGCGGCGAATGGCTTCGGATTCACGCCATCGTGCAAGTCGTACCGCCGCCGCGCGTTTTTGCCCGCGAAAATTTCTGGCGCCTTTAAGCCGTTCTACAGCCTGATTACCCACGACTTCGTAAAGGGCTGGATCCAGTAGCAACATCGAGTCCTCCTTAGCCCAGTCGAGACGACTTTCTTTGTCCAGACGTTCGGCCAATGCCTCGCCAGCAGGCAAAAGGTATTCCACGTCTTCGGCGGCATACTGGAGAAACGCCTCGGGCAATGGACGCCGTGTCCAGTCAGCGCGTGTGTGTGTCTTGGCCATGTCGATGTCGAACAATTCCTTAATCAACCCGGCGTAACCCATCTGCGCAGGGAAGCCGAGCAGGCCGGCAGCGACTTGCGTATCGAATATCTCTCGCGGCATCGCGCCGGCGGTTTGCAGTACGACCTCAATATCCTGGCGCGCCGAATGTACGACCCAACTGCTCGCCAGCATTTCCCGCCAGAATTTATCCTGGCTGTTATCAGTGAGCGGGTCGACGCAATAGATCTGCTCAGGCGTGGATACCTGTACCAGGCAAAGCTGTGCGAAATAGGTTTTCTCGCGCACGAATTCTGTATCAACACCGAGTTGGCCATGGCCTGTAATATTTTCGGTAATGGAGTCGGGTTGATCGACGAGGAGGTAATCGGGCATGGGTTAAGTGCAATCGATATTCAGAAACAGAGACTAACATGCGATGATCGTGCACGTGCGAGCTCTACTCGAAACCTGGTTTGACATCATTCGCCTGCGCAAGGGACCGGACGCAGTTCCGCGATCGCCGGTGGTTTTTGCTTTGGCGGTCGCTCTGTGGCTGGCCAGCGGCATTGCGTTTGTTCTGATGATCGAAGGGTTTGACATGAAAGACTTCATTGTCGGCATTTTGACAGGCGTGACCGTACTGCTCTGCTATGCGGCAATCCTGAATTTTTGCGGCAAGGCTGAGCGAACGATTCAGACGCTCTCGGCGATAGTCGGTTGTGGCGCGTTGCTGACATTCGCCATGGCGGCTGGCAATCTAATTCTTGTTCCGCTTGTTGGTGCCGGGTTGACAGGCAACATCGTATTCCTGATCTTCCTCTGGTCCGTGCCCGTCGAAGGTCATATCATCTCCAGGGCAATCGATCGCCATTTTTTGTTCGGTCTTGCATTGGCGCTGGCTGCATTGTTTTTTCAGATATATGTGGATTTGGCTGTGAATCCACTCGAGACGCCCTGAGACCCCATGCACGTACACATACTAGGAATTTGTGGAACATTCATGGGCGGCATTGCCGCCCTGGCGCGGGCGGCGGGCCACAAAGTGACGGGCTGCGATCGCAACGTCTATCCTCCCATGAGCACGCAACTCAAAAAAATCGGCATTGATATTCATGAGGGTGTTGATGCGGCGCAGCTTGATCTCAATCCGGATTGCGTCGTTGTCGGCAATGTAATGAGCCGTGGAGTCGAGGTTGTCGAAGCCATGCTGGATCGTCGACAGCGTTACACATCAGGCCCACAATGGCTGGCCGAGAATGTATTGCATGGTCGACATGTTCTGGCCGTTGCCGGGACCCACGGCAAAACGACAACAGCGAGCATGCTTGCCTGGATTCTTGAAGATGCGGGCCTCGCCCCGGGCTTTCTGATTGGCGGCATTCCCGGGAATTTCGGTGAATCTGCTCGAGTCGGAGAATCAGAATTCTTCGTGGTAGAGGCTGACGAGTACGATACCGCTTTCTTTGACAAGCGCGCCAAGTTCGTCCATTACCGACCGCAAACGGTAATTCTGAACAATCTGGAGTTTGATCACGCTGACATATACAAGGATATTGATGCGATCCTCTGGCAGTTTCATCAACTCCTGCGCACGGTGCCGGGCAAAGGCCGCGTTATCGTTAATCGTGCCGACGAGAATTTGCGGCGACTGATCGATATGGGTTGCTGGACTCCGGTCGAAACATTCGGCATCGAAGACGAGGCAGACTGGACCGCAAACTTTGCCGACAAAGTCGAGCGCCAAATCAGTATGCGAAGTCCGTCAGGCACGACAGTAGAGACACGCTGGCAGATGGGCGGTGCCCACAATCTTGAAAACGCTCTTGCTGCGGTTGCTGCGGCATCGGCCGTTGGTGTGTCATTCAGAAAAGCTGTCGATGCCCTGTCGAGGTTCGAGGGTGTGAAACGTCGCATGGAACGTACAGCGACTGTTGCAGATATCGCCATCTACGATGACTTTGCACACCATCCAACGGCGATCTACAGAACAATCGAGTCGGTCAGAAACCGTTATCCAGGCCATCGTGTGGTTGTGGCACTCGAACCGCGGTCCAATTCGATGCGACTCGGCGTCCACAACGACACGCTCGCAGATGCGTTGCAAGGCGCCGATCTGATCTGGATGTATCGTCCGGACGACATGGGCGCCGAATTCGATGCTTCCGTAGCGGCACTGGGCAGTAAGCTGCGCCTGTTCGATGACTACGACAAACTTGTCAATGACATGTCGATACGGGTGCTCTCGGGAGACCAGGTTGTCTTCATGAGCAATGGTGGCTTCGGGTCAGCACGTCAGACCTTGACGGCGCTTTTGCAACGGACGCGCGGAGCCTGAATTCCTTGCGCGCGCAACAGCGCGTTCATGCCCATTGGATGCTCTAGCATCTATACTGCCTGGTGTGCAGATACCTTTATTTCCTTTGAGTACAGTTTTGTTTCCGGGCGGCCCGCTGCCCCTCAGAATTTTCGAGCCTCGTTATCTGGACATGATCAGCAGATGCATGAAAAGCGACACACCTTTTGGCGTGCTCCTGATCCGGCACGGTGAGGAGGCGGGTCAGGCGAGCACATTCGACGTTGGTACGCTGGCTCAGATATCGGACTGGTACCAGGGCAGCGACGGACTCCTGGGCGTTACCGCGATGGGCGAGCAGCGCTTCCGCTTGCTGTCCAGCGAGCGCCAGCACGATGGCCTGAATATCGGCGAGATTGACTTGATTCCACCGGAAGCCGACATGGCCCTGCCCGATGAATACGGGGCGATGCCACATATTCTCGGCAACGTACTCGACGATCTTGGTCGTTTGTACGAGTCACTGGAGCGGCATTTCGACGATGCGGTCTGGGTAACGTATCGTTTTGTTGAGATTCTGCCGATCGATCTTGAGCAAAAACAGGAATGCCTGGAGAGCAGTGATACGTGTGCACGATTGGAACTCGTCCATGAACTGCTCGACAGCGTGCGCGGACCATAAGATTATTGATTGCGCTCTTACAGCGTGTTGAAGACCTTTCGTGCCGCGGTGATGGTCGCGGCAATTTCGTCGTCGCCATGTGCAGCGGATACGAAGCCGGCCTCGAATGCCGACGGCGCCAGATACACACCCTCGTTTAGCATGCCGTGAAAAAACTTCCTGAATCGGTCTGTATCTGCAGCCGCGACCTGGTCAAAGCGTCGCACTGACCTGGCCTCTGTAAATACAAAGCCGAACATACCACCGAGGCATTCCGTCGCAAGCGGAATGTCGGCATCCAGCGCTGCGGCAGCGAGACCATCGACCAGTTGCGCGGTTTTCTTGCCCAATGCTGCATAGAATCCGGGTTCGTCCAGCTGCTCGAGAGTGGCAAGACCCGCTGCCATGGCCACTGGATTGCCGGATAAAGTACCGGCCTGATAGACCGGGCCATCGGGCGCTATGCTTGCCATGATGTCCGCACGCCCGCCAAACGCTGCGGCTGGCATACCGCCGCCAACAATCTTGCCGATCGTGGTCAGGTCCGGCGTGATACCGAACACGGACTGCGCACCACCCCTGGCGACCCTGAATCCGGTCATGACTTCGTCAAAAATAAGAATCGCGCCAGCGTCAGTGCACAGCGTACGCAGCGTCTCGAGAAACCCCGGCTCGGGCGGAACCATGTTCATATTGCCGGCAATCGGTTCAACGATGACACAGGCTATTTGTTCACCGATTTCCGCAAACACGCTGGTAATTGCATCGCTGTCGTTAAAGGTCAGGGTGATCGTGTTCTGTGCAACGCCAGGCGGAACACCCGGCGAACTCGGCACTCCCAGCGTCAGGGCTCCCGATCCTGCTTTGATCAGCAAAGAGTCGGAATGGCCGTGGTAACAACCCTCAAATTTGATTATTTTGTTGCGCCCGATATGTCCACGCGCGAGACGAATTGCGCTCATGGTCGCTTCGGTGCCGGAGCTCACCATGCGTATTTTTTCGATCGACGGCATCAGGGCGCAAATCTTGTTGGCAAGTTCTGTTTCGAGGACGCAGGGTGCGCCGAAGCTCAGACCCTGTTTTGCTGTCTCGATTACGGCAGCAATGACAGCCGGGTGTCCGTGGCCAAGAATCATTGGCCCCCAGGACCCGACATAATCGATGTACTTGCGGCCATCCTCGCTCTCAAGCCATGCGCCGCTTGCGCTCTTAAAGAATATCGGATCGCCGCCTACTGCTGCGAAAGCACGAACAGGTGAATTGACGCCGCCGGCAATCACCTGCTTCGCCTTGCTAAAAAGACTCATGAAAATTCTCCAGAAGTGATGTGCATGCTACCGGATCGATGCAGGCTCACTCAACTGGCGAATATCGAAGCCTTGGCGGGCGAGTAGATTCGGCACGCTGCCATCACCGATAAGGTGCAATGCGCCGACGATGATCAGGTAGTCGTCATCGTCAGTCAGCAGTGTGTTTATATGCTTGGCCCAACGCCGGTTGCGGTCCGAGACCAGTACTTTGTTGAGTTCTTTGTGCTCGGCGAAACTTTCCAGCAAGCTGGATTCGAGAAAATCAATATCACCGTGACGCCAGGCGAGAATAATCTCGTCCATCAGATCCTCGATCTTTGCACCATCGACGAGAGCTGTCAGTAGCATGTCGCGTTGCGCAGCAATGGACAGTCCGTCCAGAAAGCCGATTTGCTGCGCGAGTGTTTCAAGGCCCTCTATCGGCTTGCCGTCGGCGATGGCCTTTTTTAGCAGATACATTTCGACACCCCTGCCGGGATCGAAGCCGATTCTGTTCAGCAACATGACTTCGATCATCATAGCCGCATACCAGGGTTCAGTCTTATCCAGCATGTCGAGCGGAATATTGACTGCCGCTGCCGCGTTCAACGCCTGATCGTAAAGAGCATCGCCCATCAGGTCTCGCAGCGTTGTGCCATCCTGCAAAACGCCTGCGTCAACAAAAGCAATCTGCGAGGCAACTGGGTCAAGGTCATCCATGTCGATTTCCATGATCAGAATTTCGACCTTTGCATACGTCGATTCGATCACAGTGGGCAGCGGATAGTCCTCGGCCCTGAGCATATGAATCGATCCCAACAGGTAAACTGAGTTATGCGCTCCCTGAATTTCCCAGAGCGTAACGGGATGTGCTGCATTGTCCGCCCGGGTCGCCGCCGCAAGCAGTATCAGCAATGGCAAAAGGCGTGCAATGATCATGCATCGACCGGGATCAATTCGTCGTCTATATGACCATCGCTGTGCAGCGTGATTCGCCGGTAGGAGGGCGGGCAATCATCGACAGCGAATTCCTCGCTACCGGGCATGAATTGTCGGCAAGTCGACGGTGTGCCAATGACCCTGATGCCGTTGTGCTCGCCATCATATGCCTGATGAGCGTGACCGAAAACGGCGAGCCTGACTTTGGCCAGCGATTGCAGGTGTTGTAGAAATTCGTCGCCTTTTTCCAGTCCTACGGAATCGAGCCAGACGCTGCCCAGGGCTACCGGCGGGTGGTGCAAAAAAACTGCGACGTGTTGCGCCGAGCTGGAGTTTACGGTGTCGGTAAGTCTGTCGAGTTCGTCGGCGGTGATTTTTCCGCCGGCCTCGCCTGAAATACAGCTGTCGAGGCTGATCATGAGCCAATTGTGAACCTCTTCATACGCGCAATAGGAAAATGGCGGCACGCTACATACTTTGCGCATCAGGTCACGAACGTCGTGATTTCCGGGCAAGCAATGCATACGCAATTTTAACGGCAGCATGAGGTCGCGAAATCGCTCATAAGCAGCGGGCGTATCGTCCTGGATAATGTCGCCGGTGATAAACACGCGGTCTGCGTGCCAGTCGGACGCAAGGTAATGCTCAAGAACTCTCTGCAACGAGGTGGCGGTCGTTACGCCGCGCAGTTCGCCGTCGGCGTCGGCAAACAAATGAGGATCCGTCAGGTGTAAGACCCGAATCGAATCACTGTTAACTGCGTCAGCGGTCGCGTGAATTTGCTGCGTCCTTAGTAGCGGTAGTGCTCCGGCTTGTATGGGCCGTCTTTGGCAACGCCGATATAGTCGGCTTGCTCATCAGACAACTCGGTGACCTTGGCACCAATACGGTCGAGGTGCAACCGTGCGACCTTTTCGTCGAGGTGTTTGGGCAGCACATAGACTTCGTTCGCGTATTTATCATCGCTTTGCCAGAGTTCTATTTGTGCCAGCACCTGATTCGTAAATGAGTTGGACATCACAAAACTCGGGTGGCCGGTGGCGCAGCCAAGATTCACGAGGCGGCCCTCTGCGAGCAGTATAATGCGCTTACCGTCCGGAAAAATTATGTGATCAACTTGTGGTTTGATGTTTTCCCACTCGAACTTTTTCAAATATTCGACGTCGATTTCATTATCGAAGTGGCCGATGTTGCAAACGATCGTCTGATTGCGCATACGTTCCATCTGCGGTCCTGAAACAACCTTGTAGTTGCCAGTGGCGGTGACGACGATGTCGACCTGGTCGCATATTTCATCGAATCTGACGACGCGATAACCCTCCATCGCGGCCTGCAGCGCACAGATTGGATCTATTTCGGTCACCCAGACCGTGGCACCCAGGCCCTTGAGCGATTGTGCGCAGCCCTTGCCGACGTCTCCGTAGCCACAGACGACAGCGACCTTGCCGGCGATCATGACGTCTGTTGCGCGCTTAATGCCGTCGACCAGCGATTCACGACAGCCGTAAAGATTGTCGAATTTCGACTTCGTGACCGAATCATTGACGTTGAAAGCGGGGCACAATAACGAACCATCCTTCATCATGTCGTACAACCGCTTGACGCCCGTCGTTGTCTCTTCGGACAGGCCTTTAACTTTGGCCATAATCTCCGGATATTTTTCGTGCAATCTGAGCGTCAGATCGCCGCCGTCGTCGAGAATCATGTTTGGCTGCCAGCCATCGGGGCCGTTGATGGTCTGTTCAACACACCACCAGTATTCCTCTTCGGATTCTTCTTTCCACGCAAAAACGGGAACACCGCTAGCGGCAATGGCAGCTGCAGCGTGATCCTGTGTTGAGAAAATATTGCATGACGACCAGCGTATGTCGGCGCCGAGATCTTTAAGTGTTTCGATCAGAACGGCCGTTTGAATGGTCATGTGCAAACATCCTGTCAGGCGTACGCCGTCCAATGGGTTCTGACCTTTGTACTCTTCACGAAGTGCCATAAGCCCGGGCATTTCGGTTTCTGCGATCGCAATTTCCTTGCGACCCCAATCGGCCAACGAAATATCCTTGACCTTGTAATCATCCTGCTGGATAGCAACGGCTTCGCCGCTCATAGTTTTCTCCTGTTCAATTCGGTTTATGCTGCAACGGCGCCCTTGAGGGCTTCGGCTTTGTCAGTACGTTCCCAGCTCAGGTCGATGTCTTCCCGGCCGAAATGTCCGTAGGCGGCGGTCTGTTGATAAATGGGCCTGAGCAGATTCAGCATGGTCAGAATGCCGTAGGGGGTCAGGTCAAAGTGTTCGCGAATCAAGACTGTAAGTTCTGCATCGGATACTTTGCCTGTGCCAAACGTATGCACGCTGATCGATGTTGGCTCGGCCACCCCAATCGCGTAAGACACCTGAATTTCGCAGCGGTCCGCCAGACCCGCGGCAACAATGTTCTTGGCCACGTAGCGGCTGGCATAAGCGGCAGAGCGGTCGACTTTTGACGGATCCTTACCCGAGAAGGCGCCGCCGCCATGACGCGCGGACCCGCCATAGGTATCAACGATAATCTTGCGGCCCGTCAAGCCGCAGTCACCCATTGGTCCGCCGATTTCAAATCGGCCAGTCGGGTTGATGTGATACTTGGTTTTCGAGCTGACCCATGCGTCGGGAATGATCGGCTTGATGATTTCTTCCATCACGCCTTCACGCAAGTCGGACATGGATACGTCCGAGTCATGCTGCGACGACAGGACTATCGCGTCTATCGCGATTGGCTTGCCGCCTTCGTACGCAAACGTTACCTGACTCTTGGCATCCGGTCGAAGCCACGGCAAGGTACCGTTCTTGCGCACTTCTGCCTGGCGTCTTACGAGTCGATGAGCAAAAGTAATCGGCGCGGGCATGAGCACGTCGGTTTCATTGGTCGCATAACCAAACATCATGCCCTGATCGCCGGCACCCTGCTTTTCTTCCGACTCACGATCCACGCCTTGTGCAATATCCGGCGACTGTTTGCCAAGCGCATTCAGGACTGCGCAACTTGCTCCATCAAAGCCTTTGTCCGAGTTGTTGTAACCGATTTCGACAACTGTATTGCGTGCGATCTCTTCGATATCGACCCACGTTGTCGTTGTTATTTCGCCGGCGACGATTATCATGCCGGTCTTTATCAACGTCTCACAAGCGACGCGCGCTTTTGGATCCTCAGCGATAATCGCATCGAGAATAGCATCGGAAATCTGGTCGGCGATCTTGTCAGGATGTCCCTCAGATACCGATTCTGAGGTGAACAGAT
This sequence comes from Pseudomonadota bacterium, assembly GCA_022573655.1. Lineage (GTDB taxonomy): Bacteria > Pseudomonadota > Gammaproteobacteria > Steroidobacterales > Woeseiaceae > UBA1847. The sequence goes on along the minus strand of JACZTO010000002.1, from coordinate 27,501 downwards.
ATGCGTCTGTCATTGTGTAGAGCTCATCGAAAAACTTGGGGGCGCATTGTACCCTTGATGCGGCCCCCTATAACAGGGAAAATGCGCAGTTCAACAATGTAAACCACACCCTTCATAAATAGAGGCCGTCAGGCCCCAAGACAAGATAGGTCACATGTCACATAAAGTATCGAACGCGGGCCAACCAGCCCGGCGTGATCTCGCGAATGCGATTCGAGCCCTGAGCATGGATGCGGTACAAGCCGCAAACTCAGGCCACCCAGGCGCGCCCATGGGAATGGCCGACATTGCTGAGGTCTTGTGGAACGATTACTTGCGACATAATCCGGAGAACCCTCAATGGGCCAACCGCGATCGTTTCGTACTCTCGAACGGGCACGGCTCTATGTTGCTGTACAGCTTGTTGCACCTGACGGGTTATGCAGATTTTCCAATCGACCAACTCAAGAACTTCCGCCAGTTTGGCTCCAGGACTGCCGGACATCCGGAATATGAGGCAGGCGGGCCGATCGAAACAACCACCGGGCCGCTGGGGCAGGGGCTGACAAACGCCGTGGGCATGGCCTTGGCCGAGAGAATGCTGGCGGCCGATTTTAATCGGCCGGGCCACAATATTGTCGATCACAAGACCTGGGTTTTTCTTGGCGATGGTTGCCTCATGGAAGGAATTTCGCACGAGGCCTGCTCGCTGGCGGGCACCTTGAAGCTAGGCAAGCTGATTTGTTTCTACGACGACAACAACATTTCGATTGATGGCGAAGTGGGTGCCTGGTTTACGGATGACACGGCAAAGCGTTTCGAGTCCTACGGCTGGCAGGTCATTGCCAATGTCGATGGCCACGATGCCGCGGCTGTCGCTGCCGCTATTGAGCAGGCGACGACGGACCTGCAGCGCCCAACGATGATCTGCTGCAAGACGATCATTGGCTTCGGCGCCCCTAACAAGCAAGGCACGGCGTCGACGCATGGCGCGGCACTTGGTGAAGAAGAAGTTGCTGCCGCGCGTAAAGAACTGGGTTGGGAGTCCGCACCATTCGAGATTCCGGCCGACATTGCATCAGCATGGGACGGTAGAGAGCGAGGCGTTGCCGAGGAAAATGCCTGGAGCGAGGTATTTGCCGCTTACAACACTGCGCACCCCGAGCTTGCGGCCGAATTTGCACGACGTATGGCCGGGCAGCTACCCGCCGATTGGAGCGAATTTGCAGACAAGGCCATTGCTGAGATCAATGCGGCAGGAGAGAACATGGCGACCCGGAAAGCATCGTTGGTCGCTCTGAATGCTTTCGCGCCAGTCTTGCCCGAGCTCGCGGGGGGTTCCGCCGACCTGACGGGCTCCAACCTGACAAAACACAATCTTTCAACGCCGATTTCGGGTGACGATGCCGCTGGTAATTACATCTGGTTCGGTGTCCGCGAATTCGGCATGACCGCAGTATGTAACGGCCTGCGCTTGCACGGCGGTCTGATTCCGTACGCCGGTACGTTCCTGACCTTTTCAGATTACGCCCGCAATGCACTGCGCATGGCCGCGCTGATGAAGATACAGATCATCCTGGTCTATACCCATGACTCGATCGGACTGGGCGAAGATGGCCCGACACACCAGGCGGTTGAGCACACGGCATCGTTGCGACTGATGCCGAACATGAGTGTCTGGCGACCATGCGACAGCGTCGAAACAGTCATCGCCTGGCGCTGCGCAATCGAACGCCAGGACGGGCCTACCAGCCTGATACTGACGCGTCAGGGTTTGCCGTTTCAGGAGCGTTCGAGCGATCAGATTGCGAACATCGCCCGCGGTGGCTATGTATTGCAGGAGTCTGACGGCACGCCCGATATTATCCTGCTTGCGACCGGCTCTGAGGTGCCGCTGGCAGTAGAGGCCGCCGCGGTGTTGAGCGGCGATGGCATCAAGGTGCGCGTCGTATCAATGCCGTGCACGGACCTCTTTGACGCACAGGACGCAGATTATCGAGAGGCGGTCTTACCTGCTGCGGTTACCGCTAGAGTCATCATTGAAGCAGGCGTTACCGAAACCTGGTGGCGCCATGCCGGTCCGCAGGGTCGTGTCATCGGGCTCGATTGCTATGGCGCATCGGCAAGGGCAGATGTCTTATTCGAACATTTTGGCTTCTCGACTGACAATGTAGTCGCGGTTGCGAAAGAAGTATTGGCTTAAGAATTAATTTTTTCTGGAGAAAACCATGACGATAAAGGTTGGCATCAACGGCTATGGCCGCATTGGCCGCAATATCCTGCGCGCACTATACGAGAGCGGCATGCGTTCTGAAATTGAGATTGTTGCTATCAATGATCTTGGCGACGCCAATACAAATGCACACCTGACGCGTCGCGACACAGCACACGGCCGATTCCCGGGAACAGTGGAAGTTGATGGCGACTACATGATCGTAAATGGCGACAGGATTCGCGTGTTGGCTGAACGCGATCCCGCAAAGCTGCCCTGGGGTGAACTCGGTGTTGACGTCGTGCACGAGTCCACCGGTTTCTTCCGCACGCGCGACACCGCTGGCAAGCACATTGAAGCCGGCGCGAAGAAGGTTATCATTTCGGCGCCGGGTGGCAAGGATATCGACGGCACTATCGTCTACGGCGTTAATCACGACACCTTGACCGCGGACCACAACATCATTTCAAACGCATCGTGCACGACGAACTGTCTCGCGCCGCTGGTGCAGCCGCTCCATGAGGCCATTGGAGTGAAACACGGCATCATGACCACGATACACGCCTATACGAATGACCAGGTGCTGACAGACGTTTACCACTCCGACCTACGTCGTGCCCGCTCGGCCACAATGTCACAGATTCCGACGAGTACTGGTGCGGCTGCCGCGGTCGGCCTGGTGCTGCCCGAACTCAATGGCAAGCTCGATGGGTTCTCGATGCGCGTGCCGACGATCAATGTTTCGGTTGTCGACCTGACCTTCGTTGCCAAACGTGAAACCAGTGTTGAAGAGATCAACTCGGTGCTCAAGGCAGCGAGTGAGGGCCCGCTAAAGGGCATACTCGCTTACAACGACGAGCCATTGGTATCGATCGACTTTAATCATGATCCGGCGTCGTCTATCTATGATGCAACTCTGACGAAGGTAATGGAGGGAACGCTGGTGAAAGTGTGCTCCTGGTACGACAACGAGTGGGGCTTCTCGAATCGCATGCTCGATGTGACTATCGCACTCATGAATGCCAGCTAGGCCGCCAGCAATCTGCCGAGAGCCGTAATGTCCGTCATCAAAATGACCGACGTCGAATTGTCGGGCAAGCGTGTTTTGATTCGCGAAGACCTGAACGTGCCTGTCGCTGAAGGCAAAGTGACCAGCGATGCACGTATTCGGGCAGCCGTGCCCACGATCAAAGCGGCTCTCGCTGCGAACGCGGCTGTCATGGTGATGTCGCACCTTGGCCGACCGACCGAGGGAGCGCCAGAAGATAAATTTTCCTTGCAGCCGGTCGCGACGCAACTCTCGAAATTGTTGAATACGAACGTAGCGCTGGTCAAAGACTGGATTGACGGTGTCGATGTCGCGCCGGGCGATGTCGTGTTGCTCGAAAATGTGCGCTTTCTGGAGGGCGAAAAAGCGTGCGCTGAAAATCTCGCGAAAAAAATGGCTGCGCTTTGTGATGTATATGTTATGGACGCATTCGGTACGGCGCACCGTGCGCAAGCGAGCACGTACGGTGTTGCCGAACATGCAGCGGTTGCTTGCGCGGGACCACTGTTGTTAGCAGAGCTTGAGGCTCTGGCGAAGGCATTGGACAACCCGGCGCGACCATTCGTCGCGATCGTCGGCGGGTCGAAAGTCTCGACCAAATTGACCGTCCTCGGTGCGCTGGCGGAGATTGTAGATTGCCTGATCGTTGGTGGTGGCATCGCCAATACATTCATTGCGGCAGCCGGTTACGACGTTGGCAAATCTTTGTACGAGGCGGACATGCTCGATATCGCTCGCAAACTGGCCGTCAATCGGGACGACCGCGCGGAGATTCCGGTTCCGAGTGATGTAGTGGTAGCAGATGAATTTTCCGCCGCAGCGGCGGCAACGATCAAGACCGTCGCAGCGGTATCGGCCGACGAGCTTATTCTCGATATCGGACCGGAGACGGTGGCGAGGTTTGCGGACATTCTGGCTGGCGCGGGCACGATAATCTGGAACGGTCCGGTCGGAGTTTTCGAGTTCGATCAGTTCGCTGCTGGCACCAGGGCGCTGGCCGAAGCAATAGCGGCCAGCGATGCGTTCTCTGTCGCCGGAGGCGGCGATACGCTTGCGGCGATAGACAAGTACGGCGTTGCCGACGGAATTTCCTATATCTCGACAGGTGGTGGTGCTTTCCTCGAATTCCTGGAAGGCAAAACGCTGCCAGCGGTGGCCATCCTCGAAAAACGCGGTTCCTGATTTCACCACCCACATTTACCAGGCTGGTCGTCGGTCGACATCATTCCCTAGCGGACTGCTCGCTTTAGCGAGCTTTAGGTCTCGCTACGGAATATCTCGCCCGCCGACCGGCCGTCCATGGCGCGGGCAGTGAGATCAAGCTGGCGCTTGGATGCTCGTAGCGTGGGAGCGCGCCTTGCGCGCGAAGCGAAGCGGCAGCCACAAGGCTGCATGAGGATGACGCCCTTGCCGGTAGCTAGACCGAATTCGCGCGCAAGGCGCGCTCCTACGATCTTGTTAGGGAATGATGTTGCCCGCCGGCCAATCAGATCAAGTGGTTGGTGGTTAGTGGGTGGTGGGTTCAGGTAGGCCAGGGTCCGGTGATCGCGATCGTCATGCCAGGATACTGAATGTTGACGAACATGGTCTTTCCATCTGGGGAGAAGCACACGCCGGCGAGCTCTGAAGTCGAGTAGGTATTGTTGGCGACCAGGTACTGACTTCCATCCGGCCGAATGCCCACAAGCGCGCAGTTGCCAACTTCCTTTATTGCGTCTTCGCAGAGCAACAGGTCTCCCCAGGGTGCAATGGTGAGGTTGTCAGCGTTCTTGAGCAGAGAGTCCTGGTCCGACTCGGCGATCAAGGTGAGCTTGCCCGGAGCAGATTGTTCCCTGGGGGTTCCTTCGAACGGGCTCGGCGTATAGGTAAATACCTGCCCCAGTCGCGCTGGCCCGCCATTCGTACAGGTAAACGCAAATCGGTCGCCTGCGACAGTCAGCCCCTCGCCGCGAGCGAATGTTGCCGCGCCCATTTCGGCGCCGCGCATTCGCAGATCGTCCTCGTCAGGGTCAACGTTCTCAAGGTTGATCCATTGCGTAGGCAGCGACGTGTTCAGTCGAATATCTTGTGTTTCCCAGTTATGAGTTTTCTTGGCCGGCTGGCCGGAGATCGAAAGCGCTTGCAGTTGCCCGCCCTCGTGAAGGCGTCCGGGTACATGCGGCACGAAGCGATAGAAAAGACTGTGCCATTGGTCTTCGGTCAGGTACACAATCCCTGTCGATTCGTGGACAGCGGCAGCTTCGTGCAAAAAACGTCCCATGTCCTGCAGAGGCCGGGGTTCGACCAACTCTGTCGCGCTGGCCGGAACTTCGAAGACATAACCGTGGCGTTGATCGCGTCGAAATTTGGCCTGCGCTTCGTTCATCGCGTCGCCAGGATTCTCGAACCACTCTTCGCAGCTAAGCCAGCTGTCCCATGGCGTCATGCCACCGGCGCAGTTGACCAGGGTGCCGGAGAGGCTCAGGAACTGTCGTTCCGTTTCTCGGGTTGCCGGATTGTAAATAGTGGTGGTCGTGCCGCCGATGCCCGGCGTGCGGTCCGCGCCGCGGTCATAGACACGCGCCTTAAAGGATTCAGGCAGCTGATGGAAATTCTCATCGAAAGGTCCGTCGTTTCCCCAAGTAGCATGAAGTTCGTGATTGCTGATCAACACGATTCTGCCGTCGTTGCCTTCAAACGCTGCCATGCCGTCATGAGAGCCCGGGACGCGAAGTCCGTCGCTCATTGTCTCGCCCCGTCTGGATACGACGGTATAGGAAAAGCCATCGGGAACCTGGATGATGCCGTCCGGATCCGGCAACAACGCTGGCATATGAAATGCGCCGTAGCGACAGGATTGGGCCAGGCTGGGCGTGATCGCGGCAGCGGCAATGCTTTGCAGGAAACGGCGGCGATTGATCATTCCGATTCTTCTTGAATTTTGTTCAGGGTAACATACCAGCGAACGCGACTTGGCTGTGCAATAATCGCGGCCATGCTGAGACGAACAAAAATTGTCGCGACGCTGGGACCGGCGTCGGCTGACAAGGATACGATGTGCAGCATGATTAACGCCGGTATGGATGTTGCTCGTCTTAATTTTTCACATGGTGGTGCAGACGATCATCGGCGGCAAGTAAGAACGCTGCGGGCTGCAGCCAAATCCTGCGGTCGCGAAATCGGGATTATGGGGGATTTACAAGGCCCGAAAATCCGCATTCGACGTTTCAGGAATCACAGTGTTGAGCTCACTGACGGCGACGCCTTTTTCCTCGACAACGCGCTAGGGCCCACGGATGGTGATCAGAATGGAGTCAGTGTCGCACTGGACTCGCTGCACGAAGATATCACTGCCGGCGATGTTCTTTTATTGAACGACGGTCTGATTACACTCGAAGTTGATCGAATCGACGGTACACGAATTCATACGAAAATCGTCCACGGCGGCATTTTGTCCGATAACAAGGGTATCAACCTTAAGGGCGGCGGATTGTCTGCGGCTGCCGTGACAGATGTCGATAAAAAGAATATCGAACTGGCCGCCGAGCTGGGTCTGGATTTTCTGGCCGTGTCGTTTGTCCGCAATGGCGACGATGTTTTAGAAGCGCGGGAATTGTTCCACGAGGCGGGCGGCCACGGTGTGATTGTCGCGAAAGTCGAACGTGTAGAGGCTGTAGAGAACATTAATGCCGTCATCGAAGCGGCCGATGTTGTCATGGTCGCGCGTGGCGACCTCGGTGTTGAAATGGGCTATGCCGAACTCACCGGGATCCAGAAAAAAATCATTCGAAATACCCGCAAGCAACACAAAATCGTCATTACTGCGACGCAGATGATGGAATCAATGATTCAAAACCCGGTGCCGACTCGTGCGGAGGTGTCGGACGTGTCGAACGCGGTTATGGATGGCACCGATGCGGTCATGCTGTCGGGCGAAACGGCTGTTGGGGCGTACCCTGTTGAGGCAATCCGAACGATGGGCGAGATCTGTATCGGTGCGGAAAAGTTTCCGCTGGCCGTCGGCAGGACGAGTCATCGACTCGACGATCATTTTGAGCTCGTCGACGAGGCGATCGCGATGGCTGTTATGTACACTGCGAACCACATGTCAGTTAAGGCGATTATCGCGTTGACCGAAACGGGTTCGACAACTCGCTGGATGTCGCGCATTCGCTCGGACATCCCGATCTACGCGTTCACACCGCATGTGGAGACCAGTCGCCGAGTTGCGATGTATCGTGGCGTCTACCCGGTCTCATTTGTGATCGACCCGGGTAAACCACGGCGCTTGTATCAGGATATTTTCGATACGTTGCTAGCGAATAATCTGGTCGAAATCGATGAATTGGCAATCGTCACCAAAGGCGATCTTGACGGCGTTTCGGGTAGTACCAACGAAATGAAAATTGTCAAAATAATATCGCCTTCATGAGAAAAATTGCTCTGCGCCTGTCTGGCGGCGCCATCGTCATCCTTGTCGTACTTTCTTTGCTCGGCTGGTTGGCCTTGCGAGCGAGCTTGCCTGAGCTGGACGGCGAAATCGCAACGCAACATTTAAGTCACGTCGCGACAATTGAGCGCGATGACGCAGGCATTCCTGTCATTACGGCAGCCAACAGACTCGATCTTGCCTTCGCCACGGGTTACGCGCACGGTCAGGATCGTTACTTCCAGATGGACTTGATTCGGCGCCAGGCTGCTGGCGAACTGTCCGAGATCTTCGGCGCTGTTGCGATCAACGCTGACAAACGTTATCGCTTTCATCGCTTTCGGACGCGGGCTGAAGTGGTATTGCAAACTGCCCCAGCCGCGGATCAGCTGTTACTGCAGCACTATACCGACGGCGTTAATGCTGGCTTGAAGTCACTTGGCGCGCGCCCGTTCGAATACTTCGTTCTGGGTGTCAATCCCGAGCCCTGGCGAGCAGAGGATTCGATCCTGGCCGTCTACACATTGTTTCTGCAGCTCAACGATTCGCGTGCCGGGAAAGAGCTTCGTCGAGGGCTGGCGCACAGCGTTTTGCCACGTGAAGTCTACGATTGGATGTACCCGCAGGGAACGCCCTGGGACGCACCATTAATGGGTGTGCCACGTGAGGTCGCAGCGATCCCCGATGCGAACAGTATCTCGTTACGCGATGTTGAGGACGCGGCTCCCCCGGCCAATGAGCGTGGCCGCTTCGCGCTTCGTGGCAGCAACAACTGGGCCGTGTCGGGAAGCCTGACACGAAATGGGCGCGCAATCGTCTCCAACGATATGCATCTCGGACTGAGCACGCCGAATATCTACTACCGGGCACGATTGGTAGTCGATGGCAATGGCGATAATGATCGTCGGCTTGACGTTTCGGGCGTCACGTTGCCGGGCACGCCGTTCATAATCGCCGGTAGCAATACGCAGGTCGCCTGGGGATTTACCAACAGTTATGGCGACTACACGGACGCCGTCGTTTTGCAACCGGGTTCGCAGGACGGCACATACAAGACTCCTGATGGCGACATGCCATTCGAGATTTATGACGAAGTCATCAAAATCAAAGGCGAAGACCCGGTTAATTTAGAGATACGCGAGACAATCTGGGGGCCAGTACTGGATGACATCGAGTATCCGCAGGGTGATGTCGTCGTAAGCTGGATCGCGCACAAGCCAGAATCGATCAATCTACGCCTGCTTGCGCTTGAGACAGCCCGGTCTGTGTCAGAAGCGCTCGATATCGCAAACACGATAGGCATGCCGCCACAGAATTTTGTAACGGGCGATGCCGGCGGCAACATTGGCTGGACTATTGCGGGAAAGATTCCGGCCAAAGCATCATTCGATCCCATGCTACCGGCGGACTGGAGCGCTGAGCATGGTTGGCAAGGCTGGGTGGACAGCGGCGATTATCCGCGAGTTGTCAATCCAACAAGCGGTCGTCTCTGGACAGCCAATGCGCGAGTGACGGATGCGGAAGCACTGCAGGTTGTCGGCGATGGCAGTTACGCCCTCGGCGCGCGAGCCCGGCAGATTCGAGACGCGCTGTTTGCGCGCGACACATTTGCGCCCGGGGACATGCTGTCGATTCAATACGACGATCGTGCGCTGTTCCTGATGCCATGGCGGGAACTGTTGCTGGATCTCCTGGATGACAGCGTGGTTGCAGCGGACCCTGTTCTGCTTGAATACCGGCAACTGGTGCGCGACTGGATACCAAGGGCGGCGCCAGAATCGGTTGGCTATCGTCTTGTGCGCGCGTTCCGGCTGGAGATTGAGCGCCGGGTATTTCATGCGTTAATGGCACCCGTACGAGACGTCTACGGTGAAGACGTGCTCCTGCGCAAGAGCAATCAATTCGAGTCACCTCTCTGGTCGCTGGTTACGACTCAGCCAATGCATATGTTGCCCGCGGGCTACGATTCCTGGAGCGATTTCATGCTGGCCGCCGTAGTGCAGAATATCGAATACTTTACCGAGAATTTCGAGGGCCCGCTTGCACAGCGGACCTGGGGAGAAATCAACACGGCAGCGATCCGCCATCCGCTAAGCCTCAGTATTCCGTTTCTGGGTAAGTATCTCGACATGCCGGCAGACGCTTTGAACGGTGACCTGGACATGCCTAAAGCGCAGGGTCCGGCATTCGGCGCAGCGGAGCGATTTTCGGTATCGCCCGGCGACGAAGAGAACAGCCTGCTACACATGCCGACCGGGCAGAGCGGGCACCCGCTATCGAAGTTCTACAGCGCGGGCCACGTGGATTGGGTAGAGGGTCTGCCAAGCCCGTTTCTGCCGGGTGAGACGGTTCATACGCTGACGCTGACGCCTGACAGGTTGTAAGATAGCGCAGTAGTTGCTCAAACCGGACACCATGATGGCAGACAACAAATTTAACGGCACTAGTTCGTACATTACGACTGATGATCTGAGTATGGCTGTTAACGCGGCGGTTACGCTGCAGCGCCCCATACTGATCAAGGGTGAGCCCGGTACGGGCAAGACGCAGCTTGCCATTGAGATTGCGGGGTCACTCGGCAAGCCACTCTATGAGTGGCACATCAAGTCGACAACGAAGGCACAACAGGGCCTGTATGAGTATGACGCTGTCGCACGTCTGCGCGATTCGCAGCTTGGCGATGACAAGGTTCACGATATCGCGAATTACATCATGCGTGGCAAAGTCTGGGAGGCGTTCGATTCCGAGGTACAGCCGGTATTGCTGATCGACGAGATCGACAAGGCCGATATCGAGTTTCCCAACGACCTGCTGCGCGAACTCGATCGCATGGAATTCTACGTTTACGAGACCAAGCAGCTGATCTCAGCTCGACACCGTCCGATTATTGTAATCACCAGTAACAATGAGAAAGAACTTCCGGATGCGTTTCTGCGGCGCTGTTTTTTCCACTACATCAAGTTTCCTGATGTAGAGACAATGACGCGGATTGTCGACGTGCACTTTCCGAATCTCAAGAAGGACTTGCTCAGTGAGGCGCTGAACGCGTTTTACAAGATTCGTGATGTGCGTGGCCTGAAGAAAAAACCGTCCACGTCGGAGTTGCTGGACTGGATCAAGCTACTGCTTGCCGAAGATATTCCTGCGGAGGCACTCAGGAGTGACAATATCCGCAACGCGATCCCGCCACTTTACGGTGCGTTACTCAAGAACGAGCAGGATGTGCATCTGTTCGAGCAACTTGTGTTTCTCGATCGGCGCACCAACCCGCAATAAATCATGCTGATTCCGTTCTTCTACATGCTCAGGGAAGGTGGCATGAAGACTTCTATCACGGAGCTGCTGAGCCTTCACGAGGCGATGCAGAGCGGCCTGGCAGGTCAAAGTGTTGACGATTTTTATTTCCTGGCCAGAACAACGCTGGTCAAGGATGAGATGCACTTCGATCGTTTTGATCGTATTTTCGGTGCGTATTTCAGAGGCGTTGATGACTCGTTGTCCGACCTGATGCAGGAGGTCCCGGAAGAGTGGCTGCAGCGCCAGGCAGAGTTATCGCTTTCCGCGGAGGAGCGCGAAAAAATAGCGGCAATGGGCGGATTTGAGGAGCTGATGAAGGCGCTGCGTGAGCGCCTCGACGAGCAGGATGAGCGCCACGAGGGTGGCAGCAAATGGATAGGCACTGCCGGCACATCGCCATTTGGTGCCTATGGCTACAATCCGGAAGGCGTGCGTATAGGGCAGCATGGCTCGCGCAATCGTAGTGCAGTAAAGGTCTGGGACAAGCGCGAGTATCGTAATCTGGATGACACAGTTGAGCTAGGCACACGCAATATCAAAGTGGCGTTGCGGCGTTTGCGAAAATTTGCTCGCGAGGGAGCTGCCGATCAGCTCGACCTCGAGGACACCATCGACAAGACGGCGAGAAACGCTGGTCTGCTCGATATACGATTGGTCCCTGAGCGCCACAACGCGATTAAGGTTCTGCTGTGCCTGGATATCGGCGGATCGATGGACGACCACGTGCGCATTTGCGAAGAATTGTTCTCGGCAGCGCGTAGCGAGTTCAAACACCTGGAGTATTTCTACTTTCACAATTTCATTTACGAAGGTCTGTGGAAGGACAATCGCCGGCGCCATGCGGAGAAAACGCCGACGCTCGACATGATTCACAAGTATGCATCCGACTACAAACTCATTCTTGTCGGCGATGCCACGATGAGCCCGTATGAAATTGTGTATCCGGGTGGCAGCGTCGAGCATTGGAATGAAGAGTCGGGGGCCGTCTGGATCAAGCGCTTGCTCAGAACATATTCAAAAGCGATCTGGCTGAATCCTGAACCCAGGGCCCGCTGGGATTACACGCCGTCAGTGAAGATTGTGCGAGAAATTATGGGCGGGCGTATGTACCCGTTGACGATCGCCGGTCTGGATGAGGGCATCAAAGCTCTGCGTTAGAGGCGGGCCGCTACGATCCCGCACCCAGCTCTTTGAGGTCGGCGAGTACCTGGGCCGAATGTTCATCTGGGTTAACGGTTGCGTAATGCTTCGCAATTTTGCCATCGGGGCCGATGATGAATGTCTGGCGCTTGGCGACCGTCATGCCGAACATTCGCGTCTTTACCCCGTAGGCTGTTGATGTCTCACCTTCTGTGTCGGCCAGCAGCGGAAACGGCAGACTGTGATTCTCTGCAAATTTCTTGTGTGATTCGACGTTGTCCAGACTAACGCCGAGGATCTGCGCATGCAGGTCTTTAAACGCGAAAATATTGTCGCGGAACTCACAGGCTTCAGTCGTGCACCCAGGCGTCTCGTCTTTCGGATAGAAGTACAAAACGACCCACTGGTCGCGGTAGTCTTCCAGGGAATGCAGTTGCCCATTCTGGTCGGAAAGCTCGAATTCGGGCGCCGGATCGCCGACCGCAACTTGTTCGTCGGCAATGCCTGGCGACGCAAAGTTCAACGCGAGGACAAGCGCAAATAAGGGTATCAGGGCGATGCTGGTAAAACGTCTCATTATTCGGATCCACGTTCTTGGTGCCGGCGATGTGTTTTCGATTGGGCCAGCCTTGGCGAAGTATAATACTCTGTGTTCGAATGTTCGTAACTCTTTATTATAGGCCATATGAATAATAATTCTGAACGCTGCAAAACCGCACTGGTTATGCCCGGCGGCGGTGCGCGCGGGGCTTTTCAGGTTGGTGTCCTCAAGGCGCTGGCGGAACTCCTGCCCAAGGGCAGCGCAAATCCGTTTTCAGTCATCAGCGGCACGTCAGCGGGAGCAGTCAATTCCATAGTGTTGGCTGCGAGGGCACAAAACTACCGTACCGCAATTGCAGAACTGGAACGGGTTTGGGGCCATTTTCGCTGTCACCATGTGTACAAGACAGATCATCTGACAATGTTGAAAAGCAGCCTGCACTGGCTGTTTGCGATAGTGTTTGGTGGCTGGTTGGTCGGTGCGCCGCGGTCCCTGCTGGACAACGCGCCGTTACGCGAACTGCTGCGGCGAAACGTAAATTTTCCGCAAATTCAGGAAGCGATTGATTCGGGTTGTCTCGACGCGGTAGCAATTACAGCTGCCGGATATGGGTCAGCACGTTCAACATCTTTTTTTCAGGCTGCCGCGGAACATCGTAGCTGGGAACGCACGCGCCGGCTCGGCAAACGCGGCGACCTGAATCTCGATCATGTGATGGCCAGCATCGCGGTGCCCATGATTTTCCCTCCTGTTCGCGTCGGCGGCGAGTTCTTCGGCGATGGCGCGATGCGGCAGGCGACGCCTCTGAGTCCGGCAATACACCTCGGTGCCGATCGAATTCTGGTTTTGGGCATTCGTGACGAAACAGGAGATGCGCCAGAGAAACATGTCGACAGTCCGCCCAGTTTCGGGCAAATAGCAGGCTACATGCTCGACACCTTGTTTATGGACGGTCTGTATACAGACCTGGAACGCATAATACGCATCAATCAATTCATCGACGCTGTGCCGGCGAAAGAGATAAGCGGGCCGCTCGCTCAGCTGCGGGCAATAGATACAATGTTGATCGTACCGAGCAAAGACCTGCGTGTTATCGCGTACAAGCACCGGCAGGAGCTGCCATTCGCGATTCGCGCATTGTTGCGTGGCGTCGGTGGCCAAAACCCCGGTGAAAATCGCCTGCTTAGCTTCCTCCTGTTCGAAAAAGCGTACACACGGGAATTGATCAAGCTTGGTTACCAAGACGCGATGGAGGTCAAAGATCAGTTGCTCGACTTCGTGACGGGCGCCGAGGTGCCGCGATTATTCGCGCCGAGCTGGATCAAGAAAGACTTGAGCGGATTTCGACTGTCCCGGAAAAGTTAGGGGGGCAGCAATCCCTTAGGTATTTTGCATCAAGAAGATCGCGCCGAGGCCGAGAAACGACATATAGCCGACAACGTCCGTCACTGTTGTCAGCACTACGCCGCCGGCGAGGGCGGGGTCCACATTGAGTCGGCGCAAAATCAGCGGAATGCTGAAGCCGGCACCCGCAGCGACCACGAGGTTAATAATCATGGCAGCACCGATGATGATGCCGATCGAGCCATCGCCGAACCACATATAGGTGAATGCCGAGACGACAACAGCCCAACCCATACCGTTTAAGACTCCGACCAGCATTTCCTTACGCAGAATGCCGCTGATGTTTGCACTGTTGATCTGGCCAAGGGCCATGGCCCGGGTAATGATTGTCAGTGACTGTGTCCCGGCAACGCCGCCCATACTGGGGACGATGGGCATGAGAACGGCGAACAACACAAGCTGCTCCAGTGTCGCCTGAAAGAGATCCACGACCGCTGCGGCCAGAAATGCGGTGCAAAGGTTGACGCCCAGCCACAGTGCTCTTCGGCCCGCGCTCTTCACGACAGGCGCGAACATGTCGTCTTCTTCGTCGAGGCCCGCGGCGCTCATCAGTGAATGTTCGGCTTCGTCTCGGATGACGTCGACGACATCATCGACTGTAATGCGGCCAAGTACCCTGAAATCGCCATCCACTACTGGTGCAGACAACAAGTCACGATTCTCGAATTCCCAGACAACCTCGGTCGACGGCGTATGCGCTGGAATCGGCATGATGTCCGTTGACATGACGTTGGCTACCATTTCGTTGGGGTCGGAGGTCAGGAGGCGCGACAAGAATAAGGATCCGATGTAGCTGTTGTCACGACTGACGACAAAAATTGAGTCGGTACCATCAGGTATTTCGCCGACCAGACGCAGGTAACGTGCTACCACCTCGAGCGAAACGTCGGGACGCACTGTCACAATGTCGACGTTCATCAAACCACCGGCGCTTTCCTCGTCGTAGGCAAGCACCTGTTGCAGACGTTCCTGATCCTGTTTGTTGAGCGACTGCAGAACTTCCTTTGTCAGCGTTTCCGGCAAGTCGACCAGCAAGTCAGCCAGGTCGTCCACCTCCATGCCTTCGGCAGCCGCAATCAATTCCTCTGTCGGCATACCTGCGATCAGACCGTCGCGCACTTCTTCAGCGACTTCGACGAGGACATCGCCTTCGATTTCCGGATCGACGATTTCCCATAGCACGGCGCGTTTTTTGAGAGGTAGAGACTCGAGTAGCCGGGCGAGCTCAGACGGGTGCAGGCTGTTAACCAGTAGCCTTGCAGAACGCATACGCCCGCTGTCGAGCTGCTCGCGCAGGAGATCCAAGTTGGCCTTTGTGTGTTCCCGCACGTCCATGGGCGCGGAGTTTAACAGCTTACTTCGGATGGAGCCGATGGTCCGGCAGGCTATTGTGCCGGGTTAGTACAGGTTCATGGTGCTTTCGCAATTCAGCGCTGAGTTTTTCTGCCATGCACACCGAGCGATGTTGACCGCCGGTACAGCCGACGGCTACGGTGAGATAACCGCGGTGTGCATCTTCGAAATGCGGAATCCAGCGACCCAAAAAACTGAGTATGTCATCGTGCATGGCAATGAACGAATCCTCTGCATTGAGAAAATCGATTACTTCCTTGTCCAGGCCGTTCAAACCGCGTAACTCGATCGTCCAGTATGGATTCGGCAGACTGCGCAGGTCGAACACGAAATCCGCGTCTGCCGGAATGCCATACTTGAACCCGAATGACTCGATCAACACCGACAACGATTCCGTCTGACGTCTGTCAACGCGTTCGCGTATCACGTCCGCGAGTTCATGAACACTGGTCTGGGAAGTATCAATGATCAAGTCAGCGCAGTTATTGATCTCGGCGAGAATCTCGCGTTCGGCTTTTATCGCGGCTCGAAGCTGTGTGCCATGTTCGGCGAGCGGATGTCGGCGACGCGATTCGCTGTAACGCTGCAATAGAATTTCATCAGTTGCATGCAAAAAGACGATTTCGGTGCGAACATTCTCTTCGCGAAGTGCGTCGATCAGGCTGGGCAGTGCTTCCAGATCCTGAGGTCGATTGCGCGCGTCGACGCCGATGGCAAGTAATTCCTCGGAGCGTCCGTCACCCGTATGGACCTCGTCTATAGCCGCTTTGATAAGCGCGGCCGGGATGTTGTCGATGCAGTAGTAACCAAGGTCCTCCAACACATGCAGTGCGACACTCTTGCCGGACCCCGACAGGCCGCTAACGATTATCAGTCGAAGTGCGTTGGACATGGAACGCAGTCACGAACCCGCAGGAGTCAGGATCATCGCGCGGCGTGCGATTGTTCGGGCGCCACCAGTTCTGAGCCATTGAGCAGGGCGTCGTACAAGTCTTTACTGTTGTTCATACTTCGCAAGCGCGCCCGCAGGCCTTCGTCACGAAGCACTTGTGTCACCATTTTGATGTCATCGTAGTGACTGCTGTCGAGATTAATCGGCACCATCATGCCGAAGATCAGATCGACGGATTCGCCGTCGGCGGCGTCGAAATCGATAGCTTCGGAAAGCTTGATCAATGCTGCGTGGCTGGTGTCAATACCCTTGACCCGGCAATGTGGAAACGCTGCGCCTTTATCCAGGCCGGTACAGCCAAGCCGTTCACGCTCGACAAGACCCTCGAAAATATTTTCGCTGGCAATGTCTGGATTGGACCGTATCAGCAGTTCGCTGAGAATTTCCAGGCAGTGTTTTTTGCTACGGGCTGTGGCATTACACAAAACGGCATCGGGCTTGATGAGTTCTTCGAGCAACATAAGCGGGTTCTTGTTTGAATAGCAGAAATCCGTGCGGCCTGGCGGCCGCACGGATCATATGCGGGTTCAGGCGTACCGGTTTTTTTGTTTCTCTCTGGCGTGGTGGTCGACGAGTTTTTCCTTGTACTTCCTTACTCGTCGTTCGAGTTTGTCGACGAGGCCGTCAATGGCGGCGTACATGTCCTCTTCCGTCTGATCCGCATAAATTGTATTGCCATTTACGTGAACTGTGGCTTCGGCTTTGTGCCGAAGTTTTTCGACGGTCAGGATACAATGGACGTCAGACACGAGGTCAAAATGTCGGGCAGTTTTTTGGATTTTCGATTCTACATATCCTCTCAACGAATCGGTTATTTCGACGTGATGGCCTGAAACACTCAATTGCATAGTGGTCTCCCATTGTTAATGTTCCGCTGACTGCCGGAGTCAGAGCAGCAGAACGGTTGTCCCCCTGATTTCGTTGCTGATATCTGGCTTTGCTACCTCGTTTCACGATTCCTGCGATCGCTGGAAGACAGGATGCTCATGGCTTCACGGTACTTTGCGACCGTCCTTCTGGCAACTGAAATTCCATCGTTTTTCAGTAAGTTCGTGATCTTGCTGTCACTAAGTGGTTTGGCCGGGTTCTCGGCGCTGATTAGCTTGCGGATTTTTGCGCGAACTGAGGTTGACGACTGATCCTCGCCACTTGCCGAGGACAGGTGGCTGGAGAAGAAATATTTGAATTCGAAGACGCCGCGCGGCGTATGCATGTACTTGTTTGTAGTTACACGAGAAATCGTTGATTCGTGCATGCCGATTTCTTCGGCAACGTCGCGTAACACCATAGGCTTCATGGACTCATCGCCCATTTCCAGAAAATCGGTCTGGCGCGAGACGATACTGGTCGCGACCTTCAGCAGTGTCTCGTTACGAATTTCAAGACTGCGAATTAACCAACGCGCCTCCTGCAGTTGAGTCTTCAGGACCGCGTGCTCGCTACTGCCGCGCAACAATCTGGCGTATTGCTGGTTGACCGACAATCGCGGCAGCCCTGTGGCGCTGACTTCGACTTGCCAGCGCCCGTCGATTTTGCGCACAAATACGTCGGGGATAACGTATTCTGTGGCCGCTGGGCTGACGGCCTGGCCGGGTTTCGGGTGGCAACCGCGTACCAGCGCGAGTGCTTCGTGGAGGTTCTCCTCTGAGGTTCCAAGTCCGCGCCGAAGTTCGCCGTAATCCCGGCTTGCAACCAGGTCCAGGTGGTCTTCCGCAATATTGATTGCCAGCTGCAATCCGGGCGTATCTGAATCGAGTTGAGAAATTTGCAAAACGATGCATTCGGAGAGTGAGCGAGCACCGACTCCAACGGGGTCAAGCCGTTGTACCTTGGCTAGTGCCTGCGCTACTTCCTCTTCCGTCACCGGGGGTTGTTCGTCAAGAATCTGAACGATTTCAGCTGTGTCTGCGATCAGGTAGCCATCATCATTGATCGAATCGACAAGTGCCTCCCCGATCACGGCTTCGCGTGCGGTGAAATGCTCCATCTCCAACTGCCATAGCAGGTGCTCACGCAGCGTCTGCCCGGACTGATCCGCATATTCGCTAATCGGTCGGCCTTCACCATTCCAACCGCCGTCCTGTATGCGTTCCGCTGCGCGGGTCTGCCAGTTTTCGTCCGCCTTGATGGTTTCGACTTCAGCAGTCGAATCCGACGTTGTCCGGGGAACGTCGGGCAGATCCTCCACCTCGAGCATGATGTTTTCTTCTAGCGCTTCCTGAATTTCTGCATTCAGATCGAGGATTGGCAATTGCAACAGACGAATTGCCTGTTGCAATTGCGGTGTCATCGTTAGCGATTGACCTAGTCTTAGCTGCAGCGAAGGTTTCAACATTGATTACTGATGCTTCCTGGGCAATTTCTACTCACACAAGCCTCTGTCCTGTGTAGAGTTTGCCTCAGAGCTTGAACTCCTGTCCGAGATACACTTCTCGAACGTGTTGATTCTCGAGAATTTCTGCCGGAGAGCCTGATGCGATCAGGCTGCCGTCACTTAGTATATATGCATGGCCGCAGATTCCGAGCGTTTCCCGTACATTATGGTCAGTAATCAATACGCCGATATCACGTTCGCAGAGGTGCCGGATGATGCGTTGGATGTCCAGTACCGAAATCGGATCGACGCCCGCGAAGGGTTCGTCGAGTAGCACGAAAAGCGGATCGGCGGCCAGCGCTCTCGCGATCTCGACACGCCGTCGTTCACCGCCCGAGAGGGTTATGCCCATATTTGTGCGTACATGGCCGACATGCAGTTCATCCAGCAGTTTTTCCAGTTCCTGCTCGCGCCCGGCGCGATCCAGATCTTTGCGAATTTCCAGTATTGCCAGAATATTCTGCTCTACCGTCAGTTTGCGAAAAATAGATGCTTCCTGCGGCAAATATCCCAGGCCGAGTTTTGAGCGCTGGTGCATGGGCTTGGTCGTCAGGTCCTTGCCGTCCAGCATGATATTGCCGCTATCCGAGGCGATCAGGCCAACAATCATATAAAAGGCGGTCGTTTTGCCGGCACCATTGGGCCCAAGAAGACCGACCACTTCGCCGCTCTTGATTTCCAGAGAAAGACTTTTGACGACCTTGCGCAGTTTGTAGCTCTTGGAAATGCCCTGCACGCTGAGAATACTCATGGATTCTCGTTTTCTTCCTCGGAACTCGATGCAGTAGCTGGTGCATCGCCGTCCTTACGGCGCACGCCATTGGTCGGTGTGTAGGTGATACGAACTCGTCCGTCTTCGCTTCCGGACGACTCGGCGTTGATGCGTTGTTCTGCAATGTTGTAAACCAGAAAGTTGGACGAAATCTGGCTGCCGCCTTCCGTAATCGTCGCATTCTCCGAAAACTCGATGACGCCCGATGCAATATCGTAAATAAGTTTGCCGGCCTCGGCGTAGGTCACGTCTCCGGTTTCGGATCGTCTTATCTCAAAGGTTGCCGGAGATCCTGTCACCGTCGCCAGCTTTAATTGAAAGTCATGGAATTGCAATTCTGCGGCGTCACATTCGATTCGCCCATTTTCGATATCGATGATCACATTGCCGGTGAATCGCCAGACGCTGTCTTCGAAATCCATTCTCGTCGCCCGGCCTTCATCCGCCTCAATACCGATATGGCCCTGAGAGAGGCGCAGACCGGTGAACATCAACATCGAATTCTTGCCGTCGTAAGAGGTCGTTTCGGCATCCAACGACATGGGTAAGCGCAAGTCCAGTTCGCTGACCTGCGCAATAGTCAATGCCGGCCACAATGCGATGGCCAAGATGTAAATCTTTGATTTGTGAGTAAACATATCGGTCAGTCAGGGAACGAACTTGCCACTAACATTAGACTTGAGTTCAATCTTGTCATCGTGCAGCGATGCTAGCATGCCTGTCGCGGTAAGACTTCGCGCGCCGATCCGCAGTTGAACTCGCTGGTTGGTTTCTGCCACAAAGCGCTCTGGATCGAGTTCAAGATATTGAGTCCGAATTTCCATGACATTTTCTGCTGAGACAGCGTTGTTTATGGCGCGGACATGGCCGCGCAGCAAAATTCTTGGGCTACCTTCGCTTAAGGTCGCCTGATCCGCGCTAATAATCCAGGTTACGTCGCTGCCCGGCGAATACCGAATACTGACGTCGGTAAACTCTATCTGGTCGTTTTCAATTTGTTCGGCATATTCTGCCTCGATCTCGTAGAGCAGACTGCCGTCTTCACCAGTGCCCAGGATGCGGGCTTTTTTCAGGTAATAGCCACGGTGCAGCGGATCGTAGGGTAGCTCGTCGTCATACGCAGTTTGGTTTGAGCGCGCCAAGTACCAGCTGCTGAGCGCGCCGATAGTCAGAATTCCAATAAACGTGATGCTGCGCGGACTCATTTAATCGTGACGATCTTGTGCGGCCAAAACAAGGTCGCAAACCTCGCGGACCGCTCCAAATCCACCTGCGGCTGACGTGGACATATCACACTGATCGTGCAATTCCGGCACAGCGTTGGCGACGGCGACTGAAACGCCGACATGGGCCAGCAATGGCAGATCCGGGATATCGTCGCCAACGTAAGCACACTCGGCTGGCGTGATACCCAGCTCGGCGATGATGCTGTCCAGCGCGGCGACCTTGTTTTCGCAGCCTTGCAAGATGTGCGCTACACCCAGTTCTGCCATACGCTTTTCCACTGCGTTTGACTTGCGGCCGCTGATCACGGCGACGTCGATGCCCGCGTTCAACAGTTGCCGCACGCCGAAACCATCCTGCGTGTGGAACGCCTTGGTTTCGACTCCTTCATCGGACAAATAGAAGCGGCCGTCCGTAAACACGCCGTCAATATCGAAAGCGACCAAGCGGATATCGGCTAGCTTGCCGCCGCTCACATCAGACCCTCACGGAAGAGGTCATGAATATTGAGCGCACCTATGAGTCTGTTGTCGTCGTCGGCGACAAGCAGTGACGTAATCTTGTTTTCCTCGAGTATGTGCAGTGCCTCCGCAGCGAGCACATCGGCCGTCGTAGTTTTGCAGTTAGCGTGCATGACGTCGCTAATCACTGTCTTGTGAATGTCTATGCCTGTGTCGAGCGTACGACGCAGGTCGCCGTCTGTGAAAACGCCCTGAATCCTGTTGTTCTTGTCAACTATCGCGGTCATGCCGAGGCCTTTCTCGGTCATTTCCATCAGACCGTCACTGAGGCTGGCGTCGGCTCTCACGGCAGGAATACGGTCACCGCTGCACATGACGTCTGCGACTCGCAGCAACAGGCGCTTGCCCAACATACCGCTCGGATGTGAACGGGCGAAGTCTTCAGCCGTAAATCCGCGACTCTTCAGCAGCGCAACGGCCAACGCATCACCCATGGCGAGCGTTGCGGTCGTGCTGGCGGTAGGCGCGAGATTCAAAGGACAAGCCTCTTCGGTAACGCTGACGTCGAGATGTACGTCGGCGGCCTGGGCCATGGTTGAGTCCGGATTGCCGGTGAACGACAGCAGCTTGGCGCCCATGCGCTTGACCAAGGGCAGGATGGTTACAACTTCAGTGGTTTCACCGGAATATGAGATCGCGAGCAACAGGTCCTGACCCGTGATCATGCCGAGGTCGCCGTGGCTGGCTTCAGCCGGGTGCATAAAAAAAGCAGGCGTGCCTGTAGATGCCAGAGTTGCCGCGATCTTGTTGCTCACGTGTCCCGACTTACCCATGCCCGTCACAACGACCCTGCCGCGCGTATTCAGGCATAGCTGGCAGGCTGCGACAAAGTCTTCATTAAGCCGGGATCGCAACGCGTCGACGGCGCGAGATTCGATTTCGAGAACCTCGCGTGCCAGTGCGAGCAATTCGTCATTCGATACTTTCTGATTTGTTAGCTTGTCAGGCAAAGAAGGCCCTCAGCGTTGCAGTCTGGTCACATTCTATATGTTTTGCATGATGACGTAGGAATCGTAAGCGATAAAGGCGGCCAACAGTGCTACGCCTTCCAGGCGCGAAAGCCTCGCCTTGCCATCGTAATCGTAAGTCATCGCGAACAATACGAGCGTGAATGCCACCATGACGAATATGTGCAGTGACAACACGCTCGGATGTAGCGTCATCGGTTCGATAGCTGCGGCTATACCAATGACTGCGAGCAGATTGAATATATTGGAACCCACAATATTGCCAATCGCGAGGCCGTACTCGCCCTTGAGAACGCTGATCAACGACACGGCCAGCTCGGGCAGGCTGGTGCCGAACGCGACAATAGTGATGCCGATGACCACTTCACTGACACCGAGAGTCTGGGCGATTCCGATGGCGCCGGTTACCAGCCATTCGGCCCCTAACAGCAGCGCACTCAGGCCAACGACAACCCAGAGGACTGCTGATTTCATGCTGACATCGTCGGGAATCTCCGCTTCGAAGTCTTTCTTGATTGGGTCGTTAGCGGCAGATCGACTACCCAGTCGCGCAAGCCAGATCATGACGATCACGAGCCCTGTCAGCATGACGTAACCATCGATATGGGTCAGGCGCGCGTCGAGAAACAGCGACACCGTCAGCAAGGTCACTGCCAGCAACGCTGGCATTTCACGTCTCAAGGTTGCCGACTCCAGCTTGATCGGCCTGACAATAGCCGTCATGCCGAGTACCAAACCAATATTTACGATGTTTGAACCTATTGCGTTGCCAATGGCAAGTCCTGGTTCGCCGCGCGAGGCTGCGACCACAGACACGAGGACTTCTGGAGCAGACGTTGCGAACGCCACTACGGTCAGCCCGATCAACAGTGGCGCAATTCCGAAATTTCGTGCCGTCGCTGCAGCGCCGTGTACGAAACGCTCCGCACCCAAGATCAGGAGTACGAGGCCAGCAACCATATAACCAATATTCTCAAGCATAGAAAATCGTGTGACGTGGATAATTGATGCGCTGGGCCAGCGATTGGGCATTTCTGGCACCCGACCGACTGACCGACAACGGCCGGCTATAATACACAAACATGGCAGGGCGTTGGGAATACCGTGTGCTTTATGGTTACACTTCGCGCCCCACTGAATATGCGCGATAAATTCTCAATATGGATCCAGCAGAAATCACGAAGTTAATCGAGACCGGGTTCGCTGATGCGATCGTCAGGGTCGAGAGCGGCGACAACACTCACTTCGCCGCGCTCGTCGTGGCAGCCGAATTCGACGGCAAGCGGCCGCTGGCGCGTCATCAGCTCGTCTACAAGTGCCTGGGCAAGCTGGTCGGCAATGAAATTCATGCACTTTCCATTACAGCGCTGACACCCCGCGAGTGGCGCGAACAAAGCACAGAGGCGTAAGTCACTGGATAAGCTACTAATAGAAGGCGGCATAACCCTGTCTGGAAGCGTCGCGATGTCGGGCGCCAAGAACGCCGCGCTGCCGATACTCGCAGGCACGCTCCTGGCAGAAGAGCCTGTCATCCTGAGAAATGTGCCGCACCTGAATGATGTAACGACGATGTTGTCGCTGCTGCAGGTATTGGGTGTCAATGTTACGGTCTCCGACCAACTCACGATCGAAATCAGCGCCAGCGATGTGCAGGGCCGGCAGGCACCGTATGAGCTCGTCAAGACAATGCGCGCGTCCATCCTGGTGCTCGGCCCGCTTCTGGCCCGCTTCGGTGAAGCCGATGTGTCCATGCCAGGCGGTTGCGCAATCGGCGCGCGACCCGTAAATCTGCACGTTGCGGGCTTGCAGGCTATGGGTGCGAAGGTGACGGTTGAAGATGGTTTTATCAAAGCCAGAGCGGAGCGCTTGCGGGGCGCACACATCGTGTTCGATCTCGTTACGGTGACAGGCACCGAGAATCTACTAATGGCTGCAGTGCTGGCCGATGGTGAGACGGTACTGGATAACGCTGCACGTGAGCCTGAAGTTTCGGATCTGGCGGAGTTCCTTATCGGTCTGGGCGCGAAAATCGAGGGCGTGGGCAGCAGCTCGATCGTGATACAGGGGGTGGAGCGCCTTGGCGGCACCCATCATTCCGTGTTGCCCGATCGAATCGAAACGGGAACTTATCTTGTTGCAGCGGCGATGACCGGTGGTCGGATTCGTGTGACGGAATCTGCTCCGGAGACACTTGAAGCAGTACTTATCAAGCTCCAGGAAGCCGGTGCGAGGGTCGAGACCGGGGACGACTGGATTGACATCGACATGCAGGGTCGACGGCCGCAGGCGGTCGATATTCGGACTGCGCCGTATCCTGGATTTCCGACAGACATGCAGGCTCAGTTCTGTGCGATGAATGCTATAGCTGATGGCGTCGGCACGATTACCGAGACTATTTTCGAGAACCGCTTTCAGCATGTGCTTGAGATGCAGCGCATGGGCGCCCAAATAAAGCTCGAAGGCAATACGGCGATTTGCAGCGGTGTCGAACAGCTCAATGCGGCGCCTGTAATGGCGACCGACTTGCGCGCTTCGGCGGGTCTGGTTCTTGCTGGGCTGGCCGCGAAGGGCGACACGCTCGTGGACCGGATCTACCATCTCGATCGCGGTTATGAACGCATAGAAGAGAAACTCGGTCAGCTCGGCGCTTCCATCCGCCGTGTCGTGTAGTTAGGGGGACAGTGACCCTAACTACCAGTGAATGCTCTAGCTCCCTTAGTTAGGGTCACTGTCCCCCTATCTATTGGGGAACTTCACCCCTCTCCGTAGCGGTAACTTCCGTCTCAAATCGCTGACCATCTCGCAGGGCCACTATGGCCACTGTGTCCCCAGGTCTTGTACTCGCTGAGATTAGCAATGCCTGTCTTCGCGAATAGACCGGCTCGCCGTTCATCTCGAGGATGACATCGCCGGGACGCAGATTGGCGGCGTCGGCAGGACCGCCGTCAAATGTCTCGACGAGCAATATTCCCGCGCTGCCTTCAATGCCCATCGCCCTGCGCTCAGAATCAGTCAGGTCATCGGGTACCAGACCCATGTAGCCACGAATGACACGTCCGTTTTCCATTATTTGTGCAACTACGCCGCGAACCAGGTCGACGGGAATTGCGAAGCCGATACCCTCTGTTCCCGGGTCTTGCGCAAGCACTGCAGTGTTAATGCCGACGAGTTCGCCGCGGCTGTTGACCAGTGCACCGCCGGAATTTCCGGCATTGATAGCCGCATCGGTCTGAATGAAATTTTCAAACGTGACAAGGTTTAGCAGTCCGCGGCCTGTGGCACTGACGATGCCCTGCGTCACTGACGTCGAGAGGCCATATGGATTGCCTATGGCGAGTACCACGTCACCAATACGCAGTTGTGCGGAGCTGCCGAGCTTGATGGCGGGTAGTGGCCCGAGGTCGACTTTCAATAACGCCAGATCTGTCTCGGCATCCACACCAATGGTGACAGGTTCTGCAATTCGTCCGTCGCTGAGCTGTACACGGATTTCGGCGGCCTCCGCAACGACGTGATAATTGGTAACCAGATAACCTGCTGGATCGATAATGACCGCCGAGGCGAAACTCGTATTGACGCGAAATCGAGCTCTGTCATTTGGCGCATCGCTGTCTTGAACCAGCCGCTTGGTATAGATATTGGCTACGGCATGAGCACTGAGATCTACGGCATCAGCGTAGCTGGCGGGCTCGCCGCCGCCGGCGATACCCGGCATCAGGTCCGGGCGCACGAGCACGACGACAAAAGCGACCGCCAGACCGACGATTATCGACTGTAATAAGAAGATCAGAGCTGACTTTAGACCGGCCACGTGATGTTCCTGTATTTCTCCAATGTAGTTTCGCGCACCTAGCCAATTTCGATCGACCCCGTGTATAATGCGCCGTGGTTCCGCACCTGAACCCGGTGCAATCGTCATCCTGACGGCAAACCGGGCCTGCTGCAAATCTACCAGTTTCGATCAAAGCAATAACGCGCTGTCGAAGAGGCCGTAAAAAGAACGCGACAATATATGCCGGGGTAAGGCGATCCTGACCCGATTCTCGGGCAGGACTTGGTCACCGTTCACAAGACCTTTTCTTCAGCCGGGCGTAAGGGAGTGCCTGATGACAGAAGACGACCTTGATGGTAACAGGCGTCATTTTCTCGCAATAGCAACAGCTGTAACCGGCGCCGTCGGTGCGGGCTTCGTCGCTGTGCCATTTTTGTCGTCTTTGCAGCCTAGCGCTCGCGCTCAGGCACTCGGTGCGCCTGTTGAAATCCCGCTGGGCTTCCTGGATCCTGGTGAGATGATTCGTGTGTTATGGCGCGGCCGGCTCGTTTTCGTATTGCGTAGAACGGAGGATATGCTGGGCCGGCTCGGCGACCACGACGATAGCCTCAAAGATCCTCATTCAGAGAATGCTGAACAGCAACCGGGTTACGCGGCTAACGAGACGCGCTCGCGGAAACGCGAGT
Organism: Pseudomonadota bacterium; assembly: GCA_022573655.1. GTDB lineage: Bacteria > Pseudomonadota > Gammaproteobacteria > Steroidobacterales > Woeseiaceae > UBA1847. Next base: position 850 of record JACZTO010000002.1, on the reverse strand, counting down.
ATCTGATCGTGGAAGGTTCCTGTACGCACTTGGGCTGCGCGCCGATTGAAGACTTCGATGTTGTCGTGGCTCGTGAGGCCCCGCGCTACGAGGGCAACTGGTTCACGAAGCTGGACGATTTCCTCCAGCCGCTCCTGGGCAGGAACCGTGAACTCCAGAAGACGGTGCGCAACATCTTCGTCGCCAGGGACGTGTATGTCGCCCGGCAGGGTAACCGGATGCGCCTGTCCGCACGGGAGTGGATCGGGCGGCACCGAAGTACGCTGGGTCTGGTGACGGGTGAGCTAGACCCACTCCTGGGCCGTGTCGTAGGCCAGCAGAAGCGCGGCTATGCTCTCGCCGTGGAAGTGCGCACAGGCGCAAAGATCCCGAGGAAGGCCCGTCAGCACCTGAACGACATCATCGAGCATCCAGACGACTACATCATCACCCCAGAACAGCGGGCTGCACTCGATGAGTACGATGACATCTTCGAGAACTTGGTCCGAGCTGAGCAGCGTCACGGCGTCGATGTAGAGGAACTCTGGGGCGCGTATGCCCCGCGCCTCATCACAAAGGCCCCTGCTGGCCAGAACCTGGAGGTTGCAGTCACGCAGTTGGGCACGAGTTTCCCTTCTACGCACCCGTGGTACACGAAATCGCGGGCGATGCCTGATGTGCGGCAACTCTTCGCAGCGGGCTATGAGTTGGGCGACCCGCTCGCCGCGATGGAGGTGCGGCTGGCCGCTGATTACCAGCCGGCGCTGCTGGGCGGGGAGACTTTTTTTGGCAGCCGGATTACTTCCGACTTGGTGCCGCTATTGGCCTGGGATCCTCAGCTGGCGGAAGGTGCTACCACTATCGGACCGCT
>JACZTO010000089.1 GCA_022573655.1 Pseudomonadota bacterium | reverse complement strand
TGCGTATGAATTTATGCGACAACATCGTGATACCATTTTGCCGACCGCAAGCAACTAAAATTACATGTGTCACCGGCAAGCCCTCGATGCTACCTGGCGGCAATTGAACTAATTACACGGGAGACCGATGGAATATTTTTCGCTGCTTTTTTTTGGCTTTGTTGTCGGAATGCAGCACGCCCTCGAGGCTGATCATCTGGCTGCGATCGCGACGCTGAGCGCGGGATCGACTTCACGCCGTACGTTGTTGCTGCGTGGCGGAATTTGGGGCCTGGGCCACACAATAACCTTACTGACGATTTGCGGTCTGCTGCTGATGCTCGGCGAAACAATCCCTGCGCGTACGGCTTTGCTGCTGGAGTTTGCTGTCGGCGCGATGATAATCCTGCTTGGCGCCAACGTATTACTGAAACTGTTTCGACAGCGCATTCACTTTCATTTTCACCGGCATGGTCACAGTGTGGTACATGTGCACGCGCATTCGCACGCAAACGAGACGGTGCCGCATCTCGGGAGCTCGCACGACCATAAGCATCATAACGCAGGATTTGTTCGGGTACTTGCAGTCGGCATGATGCATGGTGCGGCAGGTTCTGCAGGGTTGCTGGTGCTTGCGGCGGCGAGTGACACCCTGACCCAGGCCATCGGATATGTACTCGCGTTTGGCGCTGGTTCGATTATTGGAATGGCCGCGATGTCATTTGTCGCCGCATTCCCTTTGCGACTCATGGAGCGCTACGCCAACTGGCTGAACACTGCTGCGTTCGCATTCATTGGATGTGTCGCCATCGTCATTGGAGGCAGCCTGATGGGTGACAGCTGGCGAGGGCTATGAGTACGGTGGCGCACGCGCATATGGATTCCGATTATCGTACGATGCTTACCAATGCGGTCACGATGCTTGAACACCTTGGGATCATTGACTTCAACGGTCATTTCAGTGCGCGTTTGCCCGATGGCAAGCTACTTATCAATACAGGCAGTTCGGTGCGCAGCGCGATTACGCCAGACGATTTCATCGTTGTCGGATCGAACGGTGAATTTAGCGACACAGCGCCACCGCCACCCAAAGAACTAGCGTTGCATGTTGCTGTGTACAAGGCGCGTCCTGACGTGCATGCCGTAGTTCATGGCCATCCAAAATGGTCAACGCTGTTGTCGAGTGCCGGGCTCGACTATCGAGTCATCATGGCGCAGGGGGCGTTGCTTGGCGAGGTTCCCACATTCCCGTCACCGAGGTCGGTGAATAACCCGACGATCGCAACCGAAGTTGCCGAAGTTCTTGGCGGCGGTCGCGCGACCCTGCTTCGTGCACATGGGTCGGTGGTTGTTGCGGACGATATCTTGCAGGCAACGGTGCTCGCGATATATCTGGAATTGAATGCGGAGCGCTACGTCAACGCGTCTATGTTGGGCGAGCCGTACGTGTTTTCCGATGACGAAATCGCGGCATGCCAGAAAGGCCTGTCGAGTCGTGGGCTTTTCGAAAAATGCTGGAATTACTATCTCGCGTCGTTTGATTTATCCGACGAGGGTTAAAGCTTACTTATGGAGAGACGGACTGATGTGTGGTGATCTTGATGACCATGATCGAGTGGATGATGAATTGTTTGAACGCTTTATCGCTATGGCCGGGCGCTTTGGTGCCACGCCGGGGCAACCGGACGGCAACGCTCCGGTTCGACTAGCGGAGGAAGAAACGCGCACGGCGTACATGCAGGACCTGTTTCGGGCAGGACTGACCCGAGCCATGAATGATGCCGCCAATCTGCCGCAAGGAGAGCATATGGACGCGTTGGCTGGCCAGGCCATTGTGTTTGCGCGTCTTGCGGGCTTTCTGGCAGGGCAGTTTCCCCCGCAAACGGATTTGTTCCGAACGGTGTCCGCGGCATTGCTGGACGGTCACAGAGAGCCGGCTGCACATCTTCAGGCTGACGCGACAACTGACGAGGAGTTACGACATTGAGTGATGCAACGAAAACACCGACAGAGGAAGTCAGCTGGGAGAGATGGTCCAAGAAACGAACATTTGTTCGCGCGCTTGAGGGCACCTACGGAGAACTCGTGGAGGAACTGTTTTCGCAGCCGAGAATTTATCGGACGCGGGACCAGAAATGGAAAGGTGGGCCGCAGATATTTGGCAAGAAAATGATCAACCCGCAAGCGGTGCGAGTGGCCCAGTCCATTGAAACGCATGTCGATGTGTATGCGCCCGGCGGTCACGGTCAAAAGCACGGCCACATGAATAGCGCGGTGTTTTTCGTGCTTAAGGGTAAAGGTCATGATGTGCACGATGGTCGCCGCATCGATTGGGATGTTGGTGACGCGTTGATCGTGGAAAACGGCTGCGTTCACCAGCATTTTTCCGATGACAAGGACGGTGAGACGATCGTTCTGATCATGAAAGCCAAACCACTTTTTCTGTTCATGCACCTGATATTCCAGAAAATGGTTGAGTATCCGCCGAAGGAGCCGGTTCCTGGACAAGAAAATTTCTCTCCCACGAGTGCCTTATAGAAGTGAAAATATTATGAGTACTGAACCATCTTTTGTTGACGACGCAGAGCGAGCTAAAGCCCGGTCAAATGTAAGCGCCGACTTCTACGCTCAGGCACTGGAAGCGTCAAAACAGTTTCGCGCCGAGTACAAGAATCGAGCTGGTGTAGTAAAGGCAGCCGACATGCCGATGGAGAGCACCGCAGACGGGCTCATCAAACACATCATTAATGAAGGCATGAACACGACAGAATGCTGTATCGACATTTACATGCAATTCCTGCCACCGAATGGCGCCACCGGAGTTAGCCGGCATTTATCCGAAGAGGTTGCGTTTGTCATCGAGGGAACCGGCTATGACCTGCATTACGATGTCCGGTTCAAATGTGAAGATGAATTTATCTGGGAGTGGGACAGCGAGCCCCGGAAATTCGAATGGTCGCCCGGCGACTTCATCTATATTCCACCTTACTGTGCCCATAAGCGATTCAACACGGATGCGGATAACGAAGCGCGCGTGATTGTTATTAACAGCCGCATGATGAAAGCGATAGGTTTCGACTGGTTCGACCAGCTGGAACCCGCCGAGGGCTTCGAGGAATATTGGGTGCCACCCGAGGACTAGGCAGCGGAGCACGCATCGATGCATAAGACATTCCGCATTAATGTAGATGGAGTGGATCACGCCATCACGGCGGACCCTGCGATGCCATTGCTGTATGCGCTGCGCAACGAGCTGGGTAAGAAAGGCCCCAGGTTCGGGTGCGGGCTTGCGCAGTGCGGTGCGTGTACCGTCATCCAGGATGGCGTTGCCATACGTTCCTGTGTCGTGCCAATTGCGGCTGTCAGTGGAAAGATTCGAACACTCGACGGGCTTGGCAGCACCGACAATCCGCATCCCGTGCAACAGGCTTTCATCACCGAAGAAGCCGGCCAATGCGAATATTGCATGAGTGGATGGATCATGACGTCGGTGGCTTTGCTGGAGCAGAAACCAGACCGAAGTGATGCCGAGATTCGTGCGGCGCTGGCTGGACTCAAGTGTCGTTGCGGCACGCACATGTCGATTCTCAGGGCGGTGAAGCGAGCTGCCGAGGAGATGGCCTCGACAGAGGCCACTGACAGGCGAAATGACTAAGGGTTTGCTTGACGTCAGTATCGAGCGCCGCGACCTGCTAAAGGGCGCCGCCGCGCTAATCGTAACTGTTGCTGTTCCTGTATCGGCCCAACAAGCTATTACGGCGACGAGCACCGGCGTGCGAGTAGCAGAACGCTCGCTGAATCCGGCGCAGCTCGATACCTGGCTGGCGATCGATGGCGACGGCGCCGTGACGGCATACTGGGGCAAAATGGACATGGGGCAGGGCGTTGATACTGCCATTGCACAGATTATTGCCGAAGAACTTGATGTTGATGTCGACAGCGTTGACGTTATCTTCGGTGATTCGGCGCGTTGCGTCGATCAGGGCGGCGCGAGCGGCTCCAGCGGTCTGCAACGCTCCGGCGTCGCATTTCGTGCCGCCGCTGCTGAAGCCCGCCTCGTTCTGCTGGAGAAAGCGTCCGCAAAACTTGCAGTACCACTGCAACGGCTGACAGTTAACGGTGGCGTCGTTCGGGCAAGCGACGATGCGTCGGTTTCGGTGTCCTACGCAGACCTGGTTGCTGGCACGTCATTCAACGAGCCCATAGGTTGGAATAGCAAGTTGGGTACCAGTCTTGAGCTGACGACACGAGCGACACCAAAGGACCCAGCCAATTACA
>JACZTO010000088.1 GCA_022573655.1 Pseudomonadota bacterium | reverse complement strand
CGACACCGCAGACTTCCTTCGATGCGTGCTGCAGGCGTTGATACAGCACCCGCACGCCTTCCTCGTTCTCGAGATTCAGATCCACGTAAGACACGGTGGCCTTATTGGTCTCGAGATGACTCGACGTACTTGCCAGCACGACCGCTGGACCGCTGAGAACGATAATTACAAATGTAGCCACAAGGCTCTTAAACAGTTTCGACTCTTTCATTTTTCCCTCTCTTAATTGACGCTAGAATTCACTAACCCAAGTCTGTGAACAATCGACTCACAAGAACAGTGACCCAAAAACATCAAAAAATATTACACGGAACCATTGTGTCTAGATGCTGCCGGGTGGAAGACCATTGCATTTGGCATTCTCTTGCGCTTACAAATAGTTGCCGTTAGGCGAAAAAAGGTTACAGGCTGTTTCCAACACCTTTGGCGAGGCTCGCGCATGGCAGGCTCGTCAAAGGTGTTGGAAACAATTAGCCTGTTATTGCTAGGGAAAAAACCTTTCCCACTCCTCGCGAGTGATGCTGCCGTCGCCGCCATTGTAAAAAATTAAGGACAGCTGATGTTTGGCTGCGAAAACCCTGATGAAAAGCCTGTGGGGCCGGCGGATTGCCTGAATTAAGAGAATTGGTGGGCTATGGACGGCCCGATCTTTGCAATTATTGGCTATAATTAGCTGTGATAGCGGGGCATGATCATGGATAAAGTTGTTTTACTGGTGATTGCAGTTCTGATGTTTGGGTGTGCGTCATTGAATGACGGTTCCTATATGCCAAGCGCGGCTCAAGAAGCACAGCGAAATCCTGGTCTGTTGAATTGTGATACGGGTGCTCCGGTATGCCGAGCAACCCCTGGACGTCTGCACAAGCCGTACAGCATCTGCAGATGCCCATGACCTGATCCTAAGATTAGCGCCAGCTTCGGGCAAAATATTCTGATAGTCAACCTGATCGCATTCTGTGATTCACTCGTCATTTGATGATAACAATAAAAAAAGGGGCCGCAACGCGGCCCCTCACACAACTCTCCATACGATTTTGAAGTCGTACTAATTCGTCTTGTAGTTAAATGACAAATACCATACAGAACCAATCGTGTCATAGGCTTCAGTTGAAGTATTTGTGCCCGTGTTTCCGAACTGAGTAAATTGCGGCAACACGGGGGGTTTCTTGTCGAATGCATTGTTAATGCCAAGCCTAACGCTGTACTGACCCGGCGAGTAGCCTATGGAAAAATCGTTATAAACGTATGAGGCCACTTCGTTCACACTGGGATCCAATCCCAGAGAACAGAAGCAATCGTTCTCGTTGAATAACTCCGGGGTGTTAGAGTCTTTGCTACGGTCCCAATAGCGAGCGCGCCAGAATACCTGCCAATCACCCATCGTGTAGGAAAGAGTGCCCGTAGCCCGATTGTCCGGTGTCAGGATTTCACCGGCATTATCGTCAACGTCGCCGCTTTCGATGCCGATCTCGTCCCAGTCGATGAGATGATTCCATAAGAGACCGGCATTCAACGTGCCCGGACCAAGATCTGTGACATACGCCAGTTCGATATCAAGCCCGGAGGTTTCGAATCTGTTCTCATTTGAGGTACCAGAATCGACAGCGGTTAGATTGCCTGCCCCAGCCCGCATATCACGCCGTGCTCGCCCGCCATCTTGAATTCCAACACCGCAAACCGGATCGAACTGAGATGGATCCACGTCAAAGCATCGCTGCAGTACAGTGTTTCTTGAGGTGGTCGCAATGCCATCGTCGATCTCGATGTCATAGAAGTCGACAGCCGCCGAGAAACCCTCTAAGAAATTGGGCTGCCATACAACACCTACCGTGAAGGCATCCGCGGTTTCTTCGTTCACGAACGGATTGCCGCCAATGAATCCACCAGTGCCCTGCCGCTCAGGTTGGGTCAGATTAAAACCTCCCTGGGCATCGATGCGATCCTGAATGACCTGAATCGAACGACAGTTTGTAGCGATATTGCCAGTCGTCGTGTTGTCGACTCCGTCGCAGGGATCGTTGACAGTTCTGAATGTTTCACCGGCGCCGGCAAACAGGTCAGCGATATTCGGTGCACGCACCGACTCCGATATCGTGCCGCGTAACCTCAGTGTGTCATGCAGCTTAGCGTCGAACCCGGCTTTCCAGGTTGTCTGATCACCGACCGTCGAATAGTCTCCAAACCGGACTGCGGCGTCCAACGACAGGCGCTCAAGCACAGGAAAGACGATTTCTGCATACAACTCCGAGACATCAAACCGACCGTTCGTCGGGGCAGTAGCATTACCACCACCGATACCGGTCTGGTTGAATCCCGGGTTGATCTCGGCGCCGGTCTCCTCGCGGTACTCAAAGCCTCCAGCAACAGCGACAGCGCCGCCGGGAAGATCCCATCCCAAGTTACCAGTCACACCCAAATGGAAGATTTCCTGTTCGACAATCGTTTTCAGGTTACCCGGTGCTTGCAGATACCGGACAGCCTCCGGAGTAATCGTACCTTCGCCGAATACGTTGAACGGCACACAACCCTGGATACGGGCGAGCTCATTAGCGCATTGCACCGTGATGCCGTCGGCAGCAAGCTCCACATCCAACGCCAAAGCAGCACGCTCGGTATTAATCTGGCCGGTATTCTCCTGATTCTGTTCTGTTCGGCCATAGCTGGCATAAAGTTCCAGATCCCAGCTGTCCGTCAATGCCACATCGAGGCCGACAACACTGCGTGTTGTAGTGCGATCCACCTGCGATGCGCGGGGTCCGAACTCGAGCAGACGGCGAACCCAGCCGCTAGTGCCTAGCTGGTTGGTATTCGTGACACCTGCCGCTATCAAATTGTCCTTTAACAACTGTGGCATCAGCAGATTGCTTGCAACATCCAGTCCGAAATTGCCGCCACGACTGAACTGAAATATGTCATCGTTGATACTGAGTGCGAACGGCTCGATCTCGGAATCCGTTGCAACGGTTGCCCAGTTCAATTCCACAAAACCTGAAATTCTGTCTGTTAATGGATAGGACGCGTTTGCAGCGGCAAACCGACGCTTGACCGGGTTGAAGATCGTACGAAAATCTGCGCGATTGAATCGATCGGAATTCGCCCGATCGCCAATGCCACTCCGGAACGGTGTGCCGTCACCGGCATTTAATCCACCTATGCGACCATCCGGTGGAAAACTGGAGCCCAGAAATATGGCTGATTCGCCAAATCCGTCGCCATCCTCATCAGAAAATATGAGGTCAGTATCCGAAAGGCGTCGTTCCCGGGAGCGGAGCTCCCGAAACGGGGGCCGGAGCCGGAGCTGTGGCTGCGGCCGTCGTTCCCGGGAGCTGGGCCGGCGACACGGCGCTCGCGAACGTCGTGCCCATCAACGCCGGATCGCATTTGTGGCTCGGCGTGGTGGGTTAGCGCCACGTCTCCCTACACGTAAGGAGCGTGCGTGGGCGCGCGTCGCTCGCGGGAATCCGGGTTAGGCGTTCCGGCGCGGGACCGTTTACGGCTACGGCCAGGGGCGTGGATCTTCCGGAAGTTCGAAGATTCGGTCCGCTGCCGAAATCAGCTCCGGCGATAGTGAGCTCGGGAACGCAACTACGAATACTTTTAGCCCCATATCTTGAATGTGTTGGACAGCCGGGGCGAAGTCGCCGTCCCCTGCTGCTAGCGCGATGTACTCGACGAATCCTGACCTGGCGACCTCGATCATGTCTATGCCGATCTGCATATCGACGCCTTTCTGGCGTCTGTTCCCTTTGTCGTCGCGGGTAACGTGGCCCAGTCGGACTGTCGTGTTCGGCAACCGAGTCAGTCGATCGAGGTGATCTTCACGCTGTTTGAACTCAGCCGAGCTTGGATCAAGCGCGTCGTAGAAGATGGTTCGCCTGACTGAAAAGGTCCTGCCGTCCTCGCGGTGGTTGTTGAGCGGTCTGTGCAACTCAACCGGACCGAACCATGGGTCGTTCTTGAGATCCCGCAGCTGCTTGCGGATATATTCCGTGTCCACATACAGCTGGCACCGTCCGTATTCAACCATGGGACGATTCTACCGGAATCTTTCCCACGCGGGACCTTGACAGCACCTAGCTGGGGCCGTGCTACCCTGCCCTCGCGCGTGGGGCGCCGGGAAGGTCCAGCCGTGGCCGAGCTCGACGTGCCCCGTGTCATCCCCCTGTCCGTTCCCGTGAGCTGCTGGCTCGGTCAGCTCACCTTCTACCTGCCGATCGCGGACCTCCGGCGTATCCCGCACGACTCGCTCCTGCAGGTGAAGTGTCCGGACTCCGGGCGGTCCGAA